>DQOE01000295.1 GCA_015658765.1 Verrucomicrobiota bacterium
CAACTCGCCGCCATCCTCGGCGGCGCGGTGGCCATGCTGGCGCTCGGCATCATCGACGACCGGTGCAACCTGTCGGCCAAGTGGAAGCTCGCCGGCCAAGTGCTGATCGCGCTCGCGGTCGCCGCCAGCGGCATCCGCGTGACGATCTTCGTCGAGAGCCCGCTCTTCAGCTACGCCGTCACCGTGCTGTGGATTTTGACCGTCACCAACGCCGTCAATTTTCAGGACAACATGAACGGCCTGTGCGCCGGACTGGGGCTGATCGGCGGCTGGTTTTTCGCGTGGCACGCCGGATTGGAGGGGCAGTACCTCGTCGCGTCGCTGGCATTCCTGTTCACCGGCGCGCTGGTTGGTTTCCTGCCGTTCAACTTCCCGCGCGGCGGCGTGTTCCTCGGCGACGGCGGCAGCCACGTCGTCGGTTTCCTGCTCGCCGTGCTGGCGATCCTCCCCGACTTTTACTCGGCGGCCAGCCCGCAAAAGTGGCTCGTCCTCGCGCCGCTGCTCGTGTTAGCCGTGCCGCTGGCCGACTTGGTCTCGGTGATCCTCATCCGCCGCCGGCTTGGCCAAGCGGTGTGGGTCGGCGACAACAACCACTTCTCCCACCGCCTCGTCCGCCGTGGCCACACAAAGCCTCGCGCCGTTCTCATCCTGCTGCTCATCGCAGCCGCAATCGGCGCGGCAACATTTTTGAGGTGAGCAGTACTACTCGGCGGCGTACACCTCCACTCGCGGCGGGTGAGCGTAGTCACGCCAGAGGCGCTCGAGCAATGCGGCGTCCGGCTTGCCGTCGGTCACGACGAAGCGGTAGCGCGACACGTATTCCTCGCCCGGCTTGATTTCCCAGTCGCCGGCCTGGGACGGGGCGAAGTTGAAAAACGGCTCGCTCGGGTGGATTCGCATCGGCTGCGGGAAACGGAAGTTGCCCGGGTGGCACAGCACGCCAATGCCGCCCAACTTGCCGCCGGATCGCCCGCCGACGTGGCACCAGCGCGCGCGGGTCGCGTGGCCCTTAATGCGGTCGCTCTCGCCGTTGGCCGTGAGGTAAAAGCAGTTCTCTTTGCCGTCCCAATCGCCATGGCCACGGAAGCCCAGGCCGCCGTAGCGGTATTGCGGGAACAGGATTTTGCTCCCGCCGGCGCAACGCTGCACCGACTCCAGTTCAAACAAATGATACGCCTTCCCGGTGGCATACACCTGCACGCGCCACGTTTCCGTGAGCGCCACTTTTTTAGGTTTTGCAATGAGGTCGACGAACTGGTGGGAACTCGAAAAACCAGCGTGCACCGGGCCGCTCCATTGGCTGTGCAGGCCGGTGAACTCGACCGTGCCGGTGCCATTGCCCATGTTCCAAAAATCCGGCTTGCGGCCCTCGAAAATCGTGTTCGTCCACGGAAACCAAATACCGTGATGATGCTTGTGGTTGCGCGGGTAGTCATCGGTGATGACGGTGCCGCCCGGCGTCACGACAGGGTGGATGTAGCCGCCCCGGCGATAGATCGGGTCGAGATCGGCGCGCGGCAACTCGCTCTTCTCCGCCTGATAATGCAGCACCGTCCTGTCGCCGATGGTGATTCGCAATTTGCCGTTTTGCTTGGCGAGATGGACGGCATTTTTGTGGGTTGGCTTTGCCGCCGGGGCGAGCATGTAAACAGCCGTCTCGAATGCAGCGAGTTTGCCGACGATGAACGAGGCCGAGCCGAGCCCATCCGTCTGGATGGCCACTGCATTGCCGCTAGGATCGGTGAGTTGCCAGTGCGCTTGGCCAGCGTCCGGTAGCGGAAATGTTACCGGTGTGCCGCTGCGCTCGTGCTGCCCGGCATCGACCCGCAGCAAGTGGTTGGCGGCAGCCGCCTGGCCAAGCGGCAAGCCAAGGCCAAGCGCCAAAACAAAACGGAAGGTCATGCGCATTTTGTGCGCCGGCGAACCGATTAGGTCAAGCGCACAAAAAACCCCCGACGCTTGGCCGGGGTTTTGAAATACTCGTTGTGATGAATCACTTCACCGTGATGGTGATCTTCTTGGAGATCACCGGCGGGTCGTGGGCCAGATGGATCCAGTCGCCAAGCACGAGTTGGAGCGTGTGCTTGCCGGGCGGCAACTCGAGCGTGACCTCGGTTTGGCCGCCGCCGAAATGCCGGATGTTCTCGCTGGCAACGAGTGGCAGATCGAGGTTGGGCAGCTTGTCCACGTCGATCAACAGGTGATGATGGCCGGTGTTTTCCTTGTCGATGGCGGCCGGGGCGACGCCCATTCCCTTGAGGCCAAACCGGACTGTGAATTTTTTCTTCACGGATTTGCCGTCCTTGGGGAAGATGATGTACGCCTTGGCGCCCTTGGGCGACTTGCGCTTCTCGAGTTTGTCGGCGGCCACCGCTGAAGTGAGCAGGCCACCGAGTACCATTGCCGAAATAAAGAACCGGAGTGTCATAGCGCAGGGGAAGATCGGAAAGAGCCTCCTGTTTTGCAAGTAGAATCGCCGGAATAATTCCTGGGTTGACTCCGGCCAATACGAGCCGTTTGATGGGTGCCGCTTCGCTGCATGTCCTTCTCCCCATTCCAACGCCGATTCAAGAGCCGCCGGCCGCGCCGCCTCGGCCCGCGCGACCGGATTTTGCGTGAGTGGCGCGGCGTTGATGTGCGGGCGCTGGAGAAGACGCACGGCAGCAAGTCGTACAGCGCCGGTGCCGTGGTGAAGAACGTTCTCGCTGCACTCCAACTCGACCGCCGCCGCGCCGAGACAGAGGTGGTGAAAGTGTGGAACCAGACGATTGACCCCACCATCACGAGCCACGCGCAGCCGATAAACATCCATCACGGCACACTGTTCGTCTCCGTGGACTCGAGCGTGTGGCTGGACGAGATCGTGCGCTATCGCCGCCACGAGATCCTGCAGCGCTTGCAGCACGCCATGGGCTGCGAGATGGTCAAAAAAATCTCGTACCGAATCGGGTAAGGTTCGACCGGAGCCACCGCTTACTTTTTGAGCAGCGCGGTTGCCAGGCCGTCGATGGTGTGGGCTTTGGCCTTGACGGAGGGCTTGAGGCCAAGCTCCTTGAGCGCCTTGGTGGTCTCGGGGCCGATCGATGCAAGCTTGAGGCTTGGGTTTTCCGCGCAGCGCTTGGCCAAGTCGAACCGGGCGTCGAAGTTTTTCACCGCTGAGCTGCTCGCGAACGTGATCCAGTCCGCGCCGTTCTCTTCAAACTCCTGCGCCGCTCCATTGCGGTCCGCCGTCTCGGGCTCGGTTCTGTAAAACGCGATGTCGTCGACGATCGCGCCCTTGTCCTCGAGCAGCCGGGGCAACTCGGGGTTCGCCTCCTCGGCGCGGGCGAGCAGCACCGAGATGTTCTCAATGTTCTGAGTGTCTAGCAACGCCTTGGCCGTGGCCGCCGCGGTGTAAACTTCCGGCATGAGATCGATGTTGAGATGATGCTCCCTGAGCTTTTTCGCGGTCGCCGGGCCGACGGCGGCGAAGCGGACGCTGCCAAGAGCGCGCACATCACGGAACGCCTTGAAAAAATAGTCGAAGAAATGCTCCACGCCGTTGGCGCTGGTAAAGATGATCCAGTCGTAACTGCCGATGCCGGTGATGGCCTCGATGATCGGCTCGTTGCTGCTTGGCGGCATGATTTTGATGGTGGGAATCTCGAGCACTTCCGCGCCGAAATCCCTGAGCTGCCCCGACAATTTGCCGGCCTCCCTTCGGTTTCGGGTGACCACCACTCGCTGGCCAAAGAGCGGCCGGTTCTCAAACCAGTTCAGCGTGTCGCGCAGCGTCGACACACTGCCGATGATCGTCACCGCCGGCGCCTTGAAATCGGCCTTGGCCGCCTCGTCGGCGAGCGTCCCCACCGTGGCGGTGATCGTCTGTTGCCGGCTCATCGTGCCCCAGCGAACCATCGCCGCCGGCGTGTCGGCGGGCAGGCCGTTGGCCTCGAGGGCGGCGGCGATTTTGCCGATGCGCTCGACTCCCATCAGGAACACCTTCGTGCCCGGCTCGCGGGCGATGCGTTCCCAGTCCAGCGCGCTTTCGTCCTTGTCGGGATCCTCGTGGCCGGTGATGACGGTGAAGCTCGAGCAATGCTCGCGGTGGGTCAGCGGAATGCCGGCGTAACTCGGCGCGGCGATGATGGACGAGATGCCCGGCACGACCTCAAACGGCACGCCGTCCCGTTTCAGCCCGGCCGCCTCCTCGCCGCCCCGTCCAAAAATGTACGGGTCGCCGCCCTTGAGCCGCACGACCGTCTTGCCGTCCCGGGCTTTCTCGGCGAGCAACCGGTTCAACTCCTCCTGCGGGATGGCTTGGTCGCGGGGACGTTTGCCGCCGAAGATGACCTCGGCCGCCTCCGGCGCGAGCGCCAGCAACTCGCGGTTGACCAGCGCGTCGTAAACCACCACGTCCGCCCGGCGCAACAACTCGGCACCGCGCATCGTGAGCAGCCCGGCATCCCCCGGCCCGGCGCCCACAAGATAAACTTTTCCCGTCAAACCCATGTGACGTCAGCGTTGGTGAAGTTCGGCCAAGCGGCAAGAAATCATTTTTCGAGCGGCACAATCACCTTCAGCGCGCGCGGCCGCAGCGTGATCGTTACCGGCAGCGTGCCGATGAACTCGCCGTCGGCCTGGACGCGCGTCCCGGCCGGGCCGTCGATGGTCAATTCGCTCACGCGGTGATGCACCGCGCCGGGCCAGTCGCCGATTTGGCCCAGCGCCATCGAGGTCACGCCGCGCGACACCGAGCCGGGGTTGACGCGCGGGAACACACACAAGTCGAGCCGGCCGTCGTTGAGCTTCGCGTCCGGAAACAGCACGATCGGCCCGCCGAAAAACCGCCCGTTGCCGACGCACATCCACTCGCCCCGGGCCGAGCCGCCGTCCCATGTGGCGGTCAGCCTCGGCGGCTTGGCCTTGAGCGCAGCGAGGGTGGAAAACAGGTACGCCAGCGGCCCGATTTTTTTCTTCAGCGCAACACTCACGCCGCCGACTGCGTCGCCGTCCAGCCCGGCGCCGGCCATTTGGACGAAGCAACGCTCCGCTTGGCCGTCGGCCGTTTGCACCCTGGCCAAGGGGAGATCGATGGCTCGCGCCTGGCCAAGCCGGATCGTCTCCCAGGCGCGCTTGGCGGCGAGCGGGATGCCCAGTTCGCGGGCGAACACGTTCATCGTGCCGAGCGGCAGGATGCCGAGATGCGCCTGGCCAAGCCCGTCGCTCGCCTTGGCCAAGCCGTTGACAACCTCGTTGACCGTGCCGTCGCCGCCGGTGGCGACGATGGTTTTGTAGCCATCACGAATCGCCTGCACGGCGAGGTCGGTCGCGCTGCCGGGCGCGGTCGTCTCGAGCAGCGTGCACTCGTCCTGCATTTGGCCAAGCGACTCGCGAAAGCTCCGGGCTTTTTCGCCGCGGGCGGCGGGATTGAAAATCAGCGCGATGGACGGTTGGCTCATGGCGGGCGGCTTGGTTGGGGGGTTACTCGCTTGGCTCGGGCAGCGCCTTGCCGCCGCTGACGAGGAACATCACCGCCATGCGGACGGCAAGGCCGTTGGTCACCTGGTCGAGAATGGTCGAGCGCGGGTGGTCGGCGATCTCGCTGTCGATCTCGACGCCGCGGTTGATCGGCCCGGGGTGCATGACGATGGCGTCCGGCTTGAGCCGGGCGAACCGCTCGTTCGTCAGCCCGAAGAGCGACCGGTACTCGCCGATGCTCGGGAAGGCGGAGAGCCGCTGGCGCTCGTGCTGGATGCGCAGCAGGTTGACGATGTCGGCGTCAGCGAGGGCGTCGTCGATGTTGTGCGTCACGCGGCAGCCCATCTGCTCGAAGATGCGTGGCACGAGCGTCGGCGGGCCGCAGAGCGTGACGTTCGCGCCGAGCTTGGTCAGCGCCCAGATGTTCGAGCGGGCGACGCGGCTGTAAAGGATGTCGCCGAGAATGGTGACGTTGAGGCCGTTCACGTCGCCCTTTTTCTCGAACATCGTGAACGTGTCGAGCAACGCCTGCGTGGGGTGCTCGTGCGCGCCGTCGCCGGCGTTGATGACGCTGCAACCGACCACGCGGGAGAGCAGGTGCGGCGCGCCCTCGGCACTGTGGCGCACCACTATTATGTCGGCACTGAGCGCCTCGAGCGTCTTGCCGGTGTCCCGGAGTGTCTCGCCTTTCCTGAGCGACGACGACTCGGCGGTGAAGTTGATCACGTCGGCATTAAGCCGCAAGGCGGCCAGCTCGAAGCTGATGCGCGTGCGGGTGGACGGCTCGACGAAAAGGTTGACCACCGTGCGCCCGCGCAGGGCCGGCACTTTCTTGATCGCACGCTCGCCGACCGCCTTGAAGGCGCGCGTGGTGTCGAGAATGATGCGGATCTCGTCGGCGCTCAGCGACTCGATGTCGAGCAGGTGTTTGCGAGTCCAGTTCATTCGTTGTTGCTCAAGGCCTGCAGCGTGACCGAGTCATTGCCGCCGGTCTCACTCAGCGAAACCTCGATGTGCTCTTCGAGGGCTGTGGGGACGTTTTTGCCGACGAAGTCCGGCTTTATCGGCAGCTCGCGGTGGCCGCGATCAATCAACACCGCGAGCTGAATTCGCCGCGGTCGGCCGAGGTGATGCACGGCGTCGAGCGCGGCCCGAACGGTGCGTCCGTTGAACAGCACGTCGTCGACTAGCACAATCGTTTTGCCCTCAACATCGAACGGCACCTCCGTCGGCTGCACGCTGACGATGCCGCGTTGGCCGATGTCGTCGCGGTGCATGCTGACGTCGAGCACGCCGACCGGTGCGTCGTGCCCCCAAATACCGGTGAGCAGCCCGGCCAAGCGCTTGGCCAAGTGAACGCCGCCGCGCTGGATGCCGATCAGCCCGACGCTCTTGCTGTCGGCGTTGGCCTCGGCGATCTCGTGCGCGGTGCGCGTGAGGCCGCGCTGGATCGCGTCGGCGTCGAGGAGCAGTTTTTCGTCAGCCATGGCGGTGGGTGCGGGCACAAAAAAACGAACCTGCGCCGTGCGCGCTGATTCGCTTCGTACAAGATTGTCTCGTCAGTTTTCGCATGTCCCTTGGCGACCTCGCGGGATCGCTTTAAAGGAAACGTGGCGGCGGGTCACTCCCCGGCAGCCTGGCGGCTCTTCCGCCATTTCGTGCGGTGGTTGAGAACCCAGTCCATCAACGCCCGCTCGAACCCAATGTCGCGGCCCACCCTCTCGGATTCAAGCCATTTGTGCCGCAGCACCTCCTCCCGCTCGGCGAGATACTGCTGATACAGCGATGATTTCTCGAGCAGGGCGTCGGTCAATTTGTCTTTCTCGTCAACCATGGCCCACTTCGCGGCGGCAGAACCTAGCATCGCCGACGCCCGGCGCAACCCCTTTCGCGCAGCTTGCCCCGTGCCAAAAGCGGCGGATTCAACAGGCCCAGGAATCAATCTGAATACGCTTTGCTGAGCTCCCTCTCCCCGGGGAGAGGGAACAGCAAGCGGCCGCTTCGGCGATCCGCTGCACAAAAAAGTGATGCTTTAGCTTGTTGGATGCGCCATTCTCGCCCGCCCATGCTCAACGGCAAAATCGACCTGCGAAGCGACACGATCACCCAGCCCGACGCCGCGATGCGCGAGGCCATGGCCAGCGCCATCGTCGGCGATGATGTGCTGGGCGACGACCCGACCGTGCTGGAACTGGAGCAACGCACGGCGGCATTGCTTGGCAAGGAGGCGGCGGTGTTCGTGCCGTCCGGGACGATGGCCAACCAGTTGGCGATCCGCTCGCTCACGCGGCCCGGCGAAGCGATCCTGCTCGACGCCAACGCACACATTTACTGCTACGAAGCCGGCGCGCCGGCGGCACTGGCCGGGGTGCAGGTGAGCCTGCTCGACGGCCGGCGCGGGCAGTTCACCGCCGGGCAACTAGAGGCCGCGCTGCCGCCGAGGGATGACCACTTCGCGCCACCAAGCCTGGTCTGCATCGAGAACACCCACAACCGCGGCGGTGGCAGCGTCTGGCCGCTGGAGCAGATCGAGTCGGTCACGAGCACGGCGCGTGGGCACGGCTTGGCGTTGCACCTCGACGGCGCGCGGCTGTGGAACGCCTCAGCGGTGAGCGGCGTCAGCGAAGCCGGGTACGCCGGCCACTTCGACACGGTGAGCGTCTGTTTTTCGAAGGGACTCGGCGCGCCGGTCGGCTCGATTTTGGCCGGGTCAGCGGACG
>DQOE01000305.1 GCA_015658765.1 Verrucomicrobiota bacterium
AATGGACCTCGAGGCGTTCACGCGCGGCATCTGGATGAGCGCCAATCTCTGGACAAATCTCGCCGAGGCGTAACCATGGCCGACTCGCTGCTGGTTCACGAAATCTACCTGAGCATTCAGGGCGAGAGCACCTTCGCCGGGCTGCCATGCGCCTTCGTCCGGCTCACCGGCTGCGACCTCCGCTGCTCCTACTGCGACACCGCGTACGCTTTCACCGGCGGCAAATCGATGATCGTCGACGAGGTCGTCGCCGAACTCGAAAAACGATGCGCCTTCACCGGCGAGCCCGGCAACAAACTGCCGCTCGTTGAGCTCACCGGCGGCGAACCGTTGCTGCAAAAAAACGTTCACTCGCTGATGCGCCGCCTTTGCGACATGGGCCTGACCGTGCTGGTCGAGACCAGTGGCGCGCACGACATCAGCGCGAGCGATCCGCGCGTGCGCCACATCATGGACTGGAAATGCCCGAGCAGCGGTGAGTCCAAAAAAATGCTCACCGAGAACATCGCCCGCCTCAAGCCAAGCGACGAGGTGAAGTTCGTCATCGGCACGGGGCAGGATTACGCTTGGGCCAAGATTCAATTAGCCGGGCACAGATTGGACGAACGCTGCCCCGTGCTGTTCTCGTGGGTGGCCCCGCTTGAGGCGCATCAACAGGACAAGTCGCTCAAGCCGGTGCCGACTGGTCACACGCCGATCACGCGCCGCGAACTCGTCGAGTGCATCACCCGGGACAAGCTGCGCGTGCGGTTCCAGTTGCAGATGCACAAGTTCATCTGGCCGCCCGACGAAAAGGGCGTTTGAGTCGTGAAAAAAAAGGCCAACAAAACCATCGAGCAACTGCGACGTTTCGAGTCGCGCAACGTCACGTTCATCGAGCCGGACGGCAGTTGGCCGATCGTCTGGGAGCGGGCCAAGGGCATGCGTGTTTGGGACGACGACGGCCGCGAGTATCTCGACTTCACCGCGGCGTTTGCCGTCGCGGCGGCCGGCCACGCCAACCCCCGCATTGTCGCCGCCGGCCGGCGCCAAATGGCCAAGCTGCTGCACGCGATGGGCGACGTCCACCCCCACGCACTCAAGGCCGAGCTGGCCCGCGAACTCAGCCGGCTCACCTTCGAGCGCTTGGCCAAGCGCATCGGCAAAACGATATTTTGCAACTCCGGCTTCGAGGCGGTCGAGGCCGCGCTCAAGACCGCCCACCTCGCCACCGGCCGCACGCGCGTGATCGCGTTCGAGGACGCCTACCACGGCCTCGGTTACGGCGCGCTCAACGCCACTTGGCGCAGCGATTTCCGCTCGCCGTTCCGCCGCCAAATCGGCGGGTTCGCCAGCTTCGTCCCGTTCCCGCGCGTCCGGGCCGACTTGGCCAAGCTCGAGCAGCGCTTGGCCGCCGAGTTCCGCAAACGAAACGTCGGCGCGATTTTGGTCGAGCCGATCCAAGGCCGCGGCGGCACGAACATCCCGCCACCCGGCTTCCTGAAATTGCTCCACAATGTTTGCAACAAGCACGGAGCGCTGCTGATTTGCGACGAGGTGTACACCGGCTTCGGCCGCACCGGGCGCTGGTTCGCCAGCGAGCATTTCGGCGTCACACCGGACATCCTCTGCCTTGGCAAGGCGCTCACCGGCGGCTTCCCGCTCTCGGCCTGCGTTGGGCGTGCCGATGTGATGGATCGCGCCTGGCCGGAGTCCACCGGCGAGGCGATCCACACCAGCACGTTCCTCGGCCACCCGGTCGGCTGCGCGATGGCGATGGCGTCCCTGCGCGAACTCGACTCGCGCAACCTGCCCGAGCGCAGCGCCGAGATGGGCAGACTGTTTCTCGATGAACTCCGGCGCTTGGCCAAGCGGCTTGGCCGGGGGCGTTGCCAGCCGCGCGGCGTTGGCTTGATGCTCGCGCTCGAGCTGTTCCACGACGACGGCGCGCCCGCCACCGACATCGCCGTCGGCGTGACCAAACGATTGTTGCACGACGGTTTCATCCTGCTGCCGGAAGGCGACCCGGCGAACATCCTGTCGTTCACGCCGCCGCTCACCGTTGGTAAGTCGCACATCACGAAGTTAATCCGTGCGCTTGGCCAAGCGCTCGAGGAGGCCTACGCATGAACCTCTCCGAGATTCGCAACCTCCTCCGGGAGGAGGACATCATGTTGACCAGGTCGCTTGGGCAAACCTTCATGCACGACCAAAATCAACTCCGCAAAATCGTCGGCTTGGCCAAGCTCACCGCCGCCGACCACGTGATCGAGATTGGCCCCGGGCTTGGATCGCTGACCGGGTTGCTGCTGCAAACCGCTGGCCACGTCACCGCCATCGAGACGGATCGGCGACTGGTCAAGTTGCTCGATGAGCGGTTCGGCGAACGCAGCAACTTCACGCTGCAACACGCCGACGCGATGAAGATCGTCCGCAAGTCGAAGTTCGATTGGTCGAAACACAAGCTTGTCGCCAACCTGCCGTACTCGATCGCCTCGCCGCTGCTCATCGATCTCGCCGCCTCGGCGGGACGGCCGCGCGGCATGATCGTGACGCTGCAACTTGAGGTCGTGCAACGCCTCCTCGCGCAATCGGCCACGAAAGAGTACGGCGTGCTCACGTTGCTGATCGGCCTGTACTACGCGACCGGCGAATCGTTCGTGATCCCGCGAGGCTCGTTTTATCCCGAGCCCAACGTCGACTCCGGCTGCATCGAGCTGCTCCGCCGTGAGACCCCGCTGCTGCCCCCGGAGCTGTGCCCGGTTTTCAAAAAAATCGTCAAGCGCGTCTTCGCCGAGCGCCGCAAAAAGATGATGAAACTGCTCAAGCGAGACTGGCCCGAAGCCGCTGTGGTGGAGGCGTTCGACGCGCTCGGCCTCGACGAAAAAATCCGCGCCGAGCGCGTCACCCTCGAGCAATTCGCCGAACTCACCCAACGCCTGAGCCGCGCAGAGATTGATGAGTGAAGAGATCTTCGACGTCGTCGATGCAAACGACCAAGTCATCGGCCAGCAACCGCGCAGCGAGGTGCACCGGCTTGGCCTGCGGCATCGCGCCATTCACCTGCTCGTCTTCAACGCCAAGGGCGAGTTGTTTCTTCAAAAGCGCTCGATGAAAAAAGACTGCTTTCCCGGCACATGGGACTCGTCCGTCTCGGGCCACGTCGATGCCGGCGAAGAATACGACGCCTGCGCCCTGCGCGAGCCGCGCGAAGAGATCGGCCTTGAACTTGCGGCCGTGCCGGAACGGTTGTTCAAGATCGACGCCTGCGTGGAGACCGGCCAGGAGTTCGTCTGGTTGTACCGCTGCGAAAACGAAGG
>DQOE01000398.1 GCA_015658765.1 Verrucomicrobiota bacterium
CTGGAAGCGCTTGGCCAAGTGGGCGATTGCGCCGGGCTCGTCCTTAACGCGGACCAGCAGTGCGTCCTCGGTAATGGCGTTCCAACCGGCATCGCGCAGGATGCTCAGGGCTCGGTCGTACTGGTTCACCCGGAGCATCACCAAGCCAATGTCGTCGATTTTCTTTGCGTCAAGTGATTCGATGTTGATGTCGTTACTGCCAAGCGCTGAGGTGATGTCAGCGGTGAGTCCGTGGTAATCCTTGGTGATAATAGTAATTTGTTCCATGGTAAATGGGAGGTGATGATAACTGAGAGGCAGGCTGCACGGCCGGTTGCCAACTGTCGAGCGCTATTCGGCAAATGACCCTTGCTTCAACAGCGGGCGGCCTTAAGTTTCGCGCGTGATTTGGTTGCGTCGAATATTGATATTGCCACTTGCTTTGCTGCTGGTGGATGCTTTCGACTTGGCCAGGGGGATCGAGTGGCAGGAGGCGGCCGGGCATCGTCTGTCCAAGCTTAAACTGCCGGAGGAGGGGCAGGTCGGCTTCACCCAACTCGCGACAACTGCGCTTGGCATTCAGTTCACCAATCGCGTGTCGCGCACGGCGCTGGCGCGGCGCTCCAACCTCACGAACGGCTCGGGCGTGGCGCTGGGCGACACCAACGGCGACGGGCTGTGCGATGTCTACTTTTGCCGGCTCGAGGGCGACAACGAACTGTATCTCAACCAGGGTGGCTGGCGTTTTCAACTCGCGCCCAACGCCAACGGCGCGGCGGCCGCCGGTCACCTGACGCGCGGCGCGGCGTTCGCCGACGTGAATGGCGACGGCTCGCTCGACCTGCTGCTCACCACGTTTCGCAAGGGCACGCTCTGCCTGCTGAACGACGGCAAGGGGCAGTTCGCCGACGCCACGGCTGCGGCCGGGTTGGAGGGCCGGACTTCCGGCACGACGCTGGCGCTGGCCGACGTGGATCGCGACGGCGACCTCGATCTGTACGTGGCCAACTTCGGCGAGTTGGCGCTGCTGCGCGATGGCGGGTCGTTTGCTGTCCGGCAGGTGGGCGGCAAGTCAGTCGTGACCGGACAACACGCCAGCCGTCTGAAAATTGTCGATGGGAAGCTGATCGAGTTTGGAGAGCCGGACGCCTTTTACCTCAACGACGGGAAGGGCGTATTTCAAAAAGTGCCGTGGGGCACCGGGCGGTTCGTCCGTGCCGATGGCCAGCCGTTCACCGAGCCGCTCGACTTCGGCTTGTGCGTGCAGATGCGCGACATCAACGGCGACGGCTTTGTGGATATATACGTCTGCAACGATTTCCAGACGCCGGATCGGTTCTGGCTCAACGACGGCGCCGGGCGGTTTCGCGAGGCCGGCCCGGAGGCGGTGCGCTCGGTGGCCTACGCCTCGATGGGGGTGGACTTCGCCGACATCGACCGTGACGGCCACACCGACTTTTTCGTGGTCGAGATGTTAAGCCGCGACGCGTCCACGCGCTTGATGAAAAGCAGCCCCAATAACCCGCTGCCTCCGTTGCCGGGCGGCGTGGGCAAGCGCCTGCAAGTCGCGCGCAACACGATGTTTTGGAATCGCGGCGACGGCACTTTCGCCGAGGTGGGCCGCTACGCCGGCGTCGAGGCGAGCGACTGGTCTTGGCAGCCGGTATTCCTCGACGTGGACTTGGACGGCTACGAAGACCTGCTCGTCACCAACGGCCATTTGCACGACGTCAACGACCGCGACTCGCAGGCCAAGTTTGCGCGCGTCCCCAAGGCCAAGCGCAGCCAAGTCGGCCTGCTGATGTTCCCGCCCAACACCACGGCCAATGTTGCCTACCGGAACCTGGGCAATTTCAAGTTTACCGAGACGGGGCAGGCGTGGGGGTTCAACTCGCCTCAGACGTCGCATGGCATCGCCACCGGCGACCTCGACAACGACGGCGACCTCGACCTCGTCATCAACTGCCTCAACCAGCCGCCGTTGGTTTACCGCAACGACACGATCGCGCCGCGCGTGGCGGTGCAACTGCGCGGTCTGCCGCCGAACACGCACGGCATCGGCGCGCGCGTGACGGTGGTCGTCGGCAAAATTCGGCAGACGCAGGAGATCGTCGCCGGCGGCCGCTACCTCTCCGGCGACCAGCCGCTGCGGATGTTCGCGATGGGCACCGGCACGGCGAACCGCTCGATCGAGGTCGCTTGGCCAAGTGGACGCCGCTCGTTCATCGCCGAGCCGCAGCCGAACCACATTTACGAGATTGCCGAGCCAAGCGGCGAGCCGCCGAAACCGGCCTCGGCCAAGCGTGAGGCGGAGCCGTTTTTCGAGGACGCCAGCCGGCTGCTTAACCACGCGCACGCCGAGAACGAGTACGACGACACCGCGCTGCAACCGCAACTGCCGAGGCGTCTCGACCGCTCGGGGCCGGGTGTGGCTTGGCTGGATTACGACAACGACGGTGACGACGATTTGCTGGTCGGCGCCGGTGCCGGGTCTGCAGTCGTGGTTTACAAAAACCTGGGCGACGGACGGTTCGGAGTCGTGTCGGGCGCCGCCGGCTTGAAGTTGCCCGGCGACGTGGTGAGCGCCTGCGGCTGGGTGGACGGCAGCGGTCGGCGCACGTGGCTCGCGGCGGTGACAAACTACGAGTCGCCTCGATCCCGCGCGAGGCTGATGACGTTCAGGAAAAGCGGCGGCCTCTACCGTAGTGGCAAGTCGCTCGAGGACATCATGCCGGGGCCGATCGCCGTGGCGGACGTCGATGCCGACGGCGATCTCGACGTGTTCATCGGCGGGCGCGCGGTCACGGGCCATTATCCGCAGGCGAGCGTCTCGATGCTTTTGAGCAACACCACGCGGAGCCTCGATCCGGCCGGCGGCACGCTGAGCCAGGTGCTTGGCATCGTGAACGGAGCGGTGTTCAGCGACCTCGACGGCGACCGTTTTCCCGAGTTGATCGTCGCGACCGAGTGGGGGCCGGTGCGTGTGTTCAAAAACCAGCAGGGCAAATTCAGCGAGGCGACCGAGTCGCTTGGC
>DQOE01000254.1 GCA_015658765.1 Verrucomicrobiota bacterium
ATAAAAGGGTACTTCTTTTTTGGGTCATAATCTTTCGGAACCTCAATTTTGTCGTCCCGATTTTTTTCTCCCCCTGGTCTGGAGGAACGCGACTCGATATACCTGCGCAACGCTTCGCGCTCCTCCTCGTTTAGATCGCCATCCTTGTTCCTATCAAACGCCTTCATGATGCGAACGCGCCTATCTTTGCTGGAGGAATCCCGTTCACGAGCCTCCTTGCTCGCTTCCACATTGTCCGTTTTTTTCGATTCCTGAGCCAGGACTCCGCCAAGGCTCCAAGCCAAGACTGCCGCAGCCGCGACGCTTGTCATGGTTTCATTTTTCATCGTGTACCTCATTGTGAATGACTCTCATACCGCAGTACAGCAGACTAAGGCTAAAAGTTACGCTCGGTCAGGTCGCTGTGGGACATCATACAGGCTGAGCCAAACTTGCAAAACCGCCGCAGTCGGCGAGGATTGCCGGCAGGTGAACCGCCGCCGCACAACCTGCCCGCAACTTGGCCAAGCGATCGCGCTTGGCTGCGGCGCACTGCTCGCCGGCTGCGGCGCTGGGCCAAGCGGCGACGGGTTTGAGAGCGCGATTTTCTCCGAAGTGCGCGTGATCGGCAGCCGCGGCAATGCGCCGGGTTTGTTCGTCAAGCCGCGGTCGATCGCGATTGATCGCGACGACAATGTTTACGTGTGCGACATGACCGGGCGCGTGCAGAAGTTCGACCCCGATGGCAACTATCTGCTGCAATGGCAGATGCCGGAGATCGAGCGCGGCCGGCCCAAGGGCATGGCGCTCGATCACGAGGGAAACATCGTCGTTGTCGAGCCGCATTACTCGCGCATCAACCACTTCACGCCTGAGGGCAAACTGGTTTCGCAGTGGGGCACGCATGGCCGGAAACGGGGCGAGTTGTCGTTCCCGCGCGCGGTCGCAATCGCACCCGACGGCTCGGCGTTCGTCAGCGAGTTTCAGATCGTCGAGCGCCTGCAAAAGTTCGGCTTGGCCCGCGAGTCGGTACAGGTCGAGATTCGCGGCGCGGGCCATGGGCCGGGAGAGTTCAACCGCGCCGAGGGGCTCTCGCTCGACCCCACCGGCAAACTCTACGTCGCCGACTCGTGCAACCATCGCGTGCAGGTGTTCGACGGCGACGGGACGTTCCTGCGCGAGCACGGCGGCCCCGGAGCGGCGAGCGGCGAGTTCAGTTATCCGTACGATGTGCGGGTGGACGAGCAGGGGCGGCAGTACGTCTGCGAGTTCGGCAACAGCCGCGTGACGGTGCTGGACGCGGACGACCAAGTGCTGGAAATTATCGGCGGCGCGGGAAGTAAACCGGGGCAGTTCAACAACCCGTGGAGCCTCGCGCTCGACTCGCGCGGCAATCTTTACGTCGCCGATTCACAAAACCACCGCGTGCAAAAACTGATCCGCCGTGAACCGGCACCGGAGTTTCAACTTTCAAGCTCCCCTAACTAAATGACCTTCCAATTCACCCATCCCCTTTGGCTGCTGGCGTTGCCGGTGGCTCTGGGTTGGGTGACTTGGCTCGCGTGGAAGACTGACGTGCAAATCCAGGCGTGGCGCCGCTGGCTCGCGTACGGACTGCGCACGCTGGTCGTGAGCGCCGTGTTGCTGGCCCTCGCCGGTCTGCAGTGGAACAAGCCGCAGGAGGGGATGAATGTCTATTTCCTGCTCGACCGTTCGCAGAGCGTCCCCCCCTCAGAACAAGGCACAGCCCACATGCTGCTCGCCTCCGCCGAGAAACAATCGACCGACAAGGCCGGCTTGATGGTGTTCGGCACCGACGCCGGCATCGAGTTGTCCCTCACGCCGATCGCCCTGCAAACCAACACCATCCAGACCGTCGTCGGTGCGGATCGCACCGATATCGCCGGGGCCATTCGCCTCGGCACGGCGGCGTTCCCGGAGACCGGCCAAAAGCGGCTCGTGCTTTTCTCCGACGGCAATGAAAACATCGGCGACGCCGTGCAGGCGGTGATGGCGGCCAAGCCGCTCGACGTGACGGTGGACGTCGTGCCGCTGGGCACGCAGGGCGGTGGCGATGTCTCGGTGCAGCGCTTGGCCGTGCCCGGCATGGTGAAAAAAGGCCAGCCGTTCGATGCCCGGATTTTTGCGCTGTCCGACCGCAACCAACCGGCCAAGGTGCGGCTCTTCCGCAACGACCAGTTGCTCGGCGAACAGGCGGTGCGCTTGGCCAAGGGCAAAAATCTTTTCAGCTTCCCGCAGTCGCTTGGCCAAGCAGGGTTCTACTCGTACGAGGTGCAGATCGAGGCCGACGGCGACAGCATCCCGCAGAACAACCGCGCCTCCGGTTTTGCCAACGTGCGAGGCGATCCACGCGTGCTGATCGTCTCGTCCGACCCCGAACGCGACGCGCCGTTGGCCAACGCCCTGCGCGGCGCAAAGCTCGAGGTTGAACTGGGCGACATCACGGCGCTGCCCGGCTCGCTTGCCGGCATGCAGGCGTTCGACACGATTTTCCTGGGCAACATCAACGCCGGCGACCTGGGCCGCGACGCGATGCTGCGGATCGAGAGCGCGGTGCGCGACTTCGGTGTGGGGCTGGTCTGCATCGGGGGCGACCAGGCGTTCGCGGCGGGCGGCTACCGCAATACGCCACTCGAGAGAGCGCTGCCGGTCAGCATGGAATTGAGCAGCAAAAA
>DQOE01000100.1 GCA_015658765.1 Verrucomicrobiota bacterium
CACGCCGCTGTCTGCCCGTTGCCAGCCTGCGCGCGCGATGCCGTGAGCGATTACGCCGCCGCCTGCACCGGTGGCGACCAGGAGGATTTCGTGCCGGCAAACCTGTTGCGCGACACCCGCCAACTCGCCGCCAATCTGCTCGGCGCGGAGTTGCGCGAGATCGCACTGGTCGGGCCGACATCGCTTGGCCTGAGCTTCATCGCGCAGGGCATCGACTGGCAGCCGGGCGACAACATCATCGTGCACGGCGACGACTACCCCTCAAACGTTTACCCGTGGATGGCCCTGGCCGAGAAGGGCGTCGAGTTGAAGCGGCTCGAGCCTGACGCACCCGGCCGGATCGAGCCGGAGGACGTGTTTGCGCTGATCGACCCGCGCACCCGCATGGCGGCGCTGGCCTCGTGCCATTACGTGTCCGGCTACCGGATCGACATCGGCACGATCGGCCGCGAGTTGCGCTCGCGCGGCATCCTGTTTTGTGTCGATGGCATCCAGACGGTGGGCGCGTTCCCGACGCCGGTGGAGCACGTGGATTTCCTCGCCGCCGACGCGCACAAGTGGATGCTCGGCCCGTGCTCGTCCGGCATCCTTTACGTGAAGCGTGAAATGCAGGATCGGCTCAAGCCGGTGGTGCAGGGCTGGCATAATTTGAGTTGCCCGGATTTCATCGCGCAGGAAACGCTCGACTACAAGCCGGACGGACGGCGCTACGAGGCCGGCACCGCCAACCTGCTCGGCATCGTCGGGCACCACGCCTCGCTGCAACTGCTCGATGAGCTTGGCCTGGACAAGATCGCCGCCGATCTCCTGGCCAAGCGGCGGCGGCTCGTGCCTGAGCTGTTGGCCAAGGGCTGCGACGTGCTGCACGCCGACGTGCCGGAGGCCAACGCCAGCGGCATCGTGGCGTTCAGCAAGCCGGGCGAAGACCTGGCCGCGCTGCAGGCCCGGCTTGGCCAAGCGGGCGTGACCGTCTCGCTGCGAGTGATGCGCGACGGCTCGAAACTCATCCGCCTCTCACCGCATTTTTACAACACGCCTGCCGAGCTGTGCCGCCTGCTCGAGGCGTTGTGATCAATCGGCCTGCCTCGGGGTGACCTTGGGGACGAGGAAGGGGGCGACGAGGAGCAGGAGCATCGCGCCGATGCCGCCGTAAATCTGCGGGGCGGCGGGGCCGACATGATCGATCAGCCAGCCGGCGGCCAAGTTCGAGCAGATGCCCCCGCCGAGGCTCGCACTGATCATCGTGGCCAAGCCTTGGCCGGTTGAGCGGAGTTGCACCGGGACGAGATAATTGACGCACAGCGGCATGGCTACCAGCGCCCCGGCCACATACACGCTGTGCAGCAGCATTGAGGCGTACAGCACAACCGGCACGTCGCCGAAAAATCCGCACGCCAGCCACTTCAGGCCGCCGGCGGCCAGGCCGGCCAACATCAGCAGCCGTACGCCGATCCGGCGGCGAATATTCCCGGAGAGCGCGATGATGATGATCTCGGGAATCAGCATGATGAGCCAGAGCCACTTGAGCGTGCCAAGCGTTTGCTCCGGCGAGACTGACTTGACGAAGATCGGGAAGAGAAACATCGGCCCGTCGAGCATGAAGTTGGCAAGGAACACGTAGATGAGAAAACGGCGGAACTTCCGGTCGGCGACCAGCACGCGCCACGCGCCGGGTTGGGCCTTCTCGCGGATGGCTTTTTGGTTCGGGATGAGAAACACGACGGCGGTCGTCAGCAGGATGATCCCGGCGGCGACGGGGAACTGCAGGCCAAGGTCTGTTTCTCCCGGCTTGGCGGCAACTGCGTCGAGAAACATCGGGAACCCGAAACAGGTGATGAGGAAGCCGACCGAGCCGATCGAGCGCACCCACTCGAAGTGCGAGTTGCTGGAGCGGTACAACAGGCCAAGGCTCAGCGCCAACCCCTGCGGAACGAGGCTGGTGTAAAACGCGGCAAAGAGCATCGAGACCAGCAGCAGCGCGGCGTAACTCTTGACGTACCAATACGCGATGAAGCCAAGCGCCATGCCAAGCGTGATGACGACCAGCACGGTTTTGCGGGCACCGGTGCGGTCGGCGAGATAGCCCCACGCCGGTTGGCCAACGAGGCCGACCAGGTGAAACACCCCCATGGCCAGGCCGACCTGCTGGCCGCTCAAGCCAAGGTTCTCCTTGAGATAAAGCGAGTAGAACGGGAAGAAGATGCCCAGCGCGCCAAACAGCGTCGCCCAGAACAGCGACAGCACTCCCATCAGTTTCCACTGCTCACGGGTGATGCCGGCTTGGGTCATGCTGGGGGGGTCGGTGCGCCGCACTTGGCCAGGCGCAAAAAACGCCGGAAGGTTTCCGGCGTTTGAAATGGGATTGCAAGGGGATTCGCGCAGCTCAGGGCGCGGGAATGATGGTCGGCTGCGCGCTGGGCGTCCTTTGGCCGGATCTGCGTTCCTCGCTCTCGCGCTTCTGCATATCTCTGAAAAGCCGCGAGGCGGTCTCCCTCATTTTTCGTTCGTCCTGCCTCTCGCCGGAGATTTGGGCCTCCAGTTGAAGCGCCAGCAGTTGCATGCCCTTGCCCATCAGATCGGATTCATCATACTGAAGATTGTTGACCAGGTTCAGCCGCGCCTGCAGCACATGTGGAGGAACGCCGGGTGTGCTGGCGTCGCCGTCGCTTTGGGTGAAGCTCCGGATGGCGTCCAGCTTGGTTTCCATGTTGTACTGGTCGCCGGTCATGATGTCGCGGAACAACTGGTCGGCCTGCGGGTTGATGCCGGCGTATCTCGAGGCGGCCTCGGCAAGGTTGTCCATGTCATCCTCGTGAACCCGGCCGCTGCGAAACGCCTGCACCATGGCATCCAGCGCGCGCACTTTGCCGACATCCTCATAGTAATCCAGAATGGTGCGGTCGATCCGCCCGTCCTCGTTGATGAACATGCCCTGGGCGGACTGGATGAACGTCTGGTCGTCGTACATGTCCAGCACCATGAAGAGGTAGTTCCTGGACACGCGATCGAAGTGGTTCCCGCCAGCAGCCTCGACCGGGTCGAGCAACAACTCGTGCGCGGCGGCCAGCGCCTCGGTGCGGTAGGCATCCTTGCCGAGCCAGCCCTGGATGGTCTTCGCGGCGTAGGCGATCTCGAACCCCCGACCGGTGGTGGCGAACAGCTCTGCAACAGTGGCTTCCGCTTGGTCGCCGCCGATCTCCGCCAGCATGTCGATGAGGCCGATCCGCAGCGTCGGCGGCTGTGAAAAATTGAGCGTGGCCCGGAAACGGCTGTAACGTCGTTTGCGTTCCTCGTCGCTCTCGCCTTCGCGTTGCACCGCGAAATCGACGTCCTCCATTTTGTTGAGAAACTCGCGAATGAGCGGCACGGCGGCATCGCCCTGGAGCGCCAGGCTCTCGAACAGGTAGCTCAAGCGGCGTTGAACCCTACGCCGATTCTTGGAGCCCAACTTGATATCTATCAGCTCGTCGAGAATCTCCGGCACGGACATGCCTCCCGTGGTGAGCGGTGCGCCACCGCCGTTGATCTGCTCGCGGAGGCTGTCGAGTCTCGACTGGGCGTTGGCCAACTTGATCTTCAGCGAGGCAACCTCCTTCCGGAGCGCCTCGGCCTGAATGGCGTTTGCAGCAGAGCCATCCGTCGATGGCGCTTTTCCGCAGCCGACAAACAAAACAGCCGAAACCGAGATCATCACGATTTCTGCCCTTGGGTGCAATTTTGCCAATTTCATTGAATACCTACTTTAGAGCGATATTGAATCTCTTTGTACAAAACATCCATTACGCGCAGCCGACAAACAAAACAGCGTAAATGATGACATTTTCCATGGTCAATGCAACTGTTACATAAACAAAAACACCGAATGATTTTCTGCGTTTTGAAAACAGAACCTGAAAACTGACTATTAGGGAGCAGGAACTATGGTCGGCTGGTTCCGTCGATTTCCTCCCCGATTGTTACCACGACTTTCACGATCTCCACGGTCCCTGTTCTCGCCCCTGCCAAACGCATTGCGCCAAAAGTCAGTCCCCAAACTCTGCATTTCCTTACGCATATCAAACTCCTCACCGTTGACCTTGGCCTCGATTTGGCGGGTGTACATTTGTACAACCTTATCGGTGGCATCATCACCGGAAGCTTGAATTCCCTGCATCAAGTTTAGCCTAGCCTGTAAGGTGGTGGCATCGTCAGCATCGTCCATCTCGCGCAGTGCGGTCCACTTGACTCGCACATCGTATTCGTCACTGGACATGATGTCCTTGAACATCTGGTTTGCCTGGGGGTTGGCCCCGGTGTACTTGAGGCCGGCTCGGGCCAAGTCGCCCAGATCGCCTCGATCCGTGACATTCCCACTGCTGAAGGCCTGATAGATGGCGTCCATCGCCTGCTCCTTGCCAACATCGTCGAGGTAATCGAGCAC
>DQOE01000230.1 GCA_015658765.1 Verrucomicrobiota bacterium
CCGTTGGCATGGCTCAAAATAAACAGCAGAAATGACGAAAATTTTTCAAGCTGTCTATAAATCTCCAGCAACGGAGCGGACATCCGCTTGGCCAAACCCCAAAATCGTTTGCCAAGCTTGGCCAAGCGGATAGATCGACGGGTGCGGAAGTGGAACCAAAGGAAACGAAATGAAACCGGGAGCAGTACAGCACCAGAGCACCTGGCACAATGTGCCCGGTGACATGCACATGGACTACTGGAAAAACCCCGAGAAGTACGGCAAGGATGAACAGCACACACTCCTCCCCGATCGCGCCTTCCTCTGGTGGTGACCCCGCCGGCCGGCCGGGCGCTTGGTTGCTAAAACTTGTTCAGCCACTTAATCCCGCAAATTCAGATACACTTTCTTTCCGAAGGCATCCAGTGCGAAGAGCGTTCCGCGAAAGGCCATCTCCTGTTTTAAGGATGACTCCCACGCCGCCTTCTGTTCGGGCGTCAAGAGAACCGCCGCCAGCACCGGGCGCGTGTCATAGCGGCCTTTTATTTCGAAGATCTCGAGAGTGGCCAAAAACCCGTTTTCGGCCTCGAAATGGCGATCGTAACTCAACCGGTCTATTGATTTGAGTAGGCCGTTCCAAGCAACGGGTTGTCCCTCAAACTGATCCTTGAAAATCTGTTCTGAATCGTAACTCACGACCTCTTCCCCCATGCAGGTCTCACAAAACAACTCCACCGTTACTGATGCATCATCCGTTGGTTTTTCTTCAGGGCTGCTTTGCTCGACGGCCTCATCATCAACATCCCCGACCTGCTCTTCAACAACCTCGTCCTGCACTTCGGGTGGCATGGGTGTCAGCGCTTCCAGTAAAGGGACAGCCTCAACCAAGCTCACCCCGGGATCACTTTCCGGGGGTTCAATTACCTGTTCAGTGCTTACGAGATCTTCATCCAGAGCAGACTCAACTTCGGGCTCCTCGATCTCGGAGCGCTCGAGTTCAAGTTCTTCCTGCACCCGCTTGAGCTTGGTGAGCCGTTGCTTTTCCTCTTCCAGCTTCGCCTTTATCTCGGCGAGTGTTGGTGGTTCGGGCGAATGTTCACGCTGCCGCTCGGCCAACCGCTGCTTGGCCATGCGCTGCGCCCAGCGCTCGGCTTGACGGCGTTTCAAGTCTTCGGATTCGTCGGATTCACCATGATTCTTTAATTCTTTTACTTTTTTCGAAAACAAATTAACGGCAATTACCGATATGATGATGATTAGAAAAGTATATAAACATTCCATAATGGTTTCGAAGAGATTTCCTGATTGATTTTGCTAGAACCAAATTATCAACTTGCCACTGGTTCATCTCAAGCTTTTTTTACAAAAACTTCCGCTTTTCAACTGGGGGCCGGTTAGGTAGGTTTTCGCCGACTCATATCATCTTTTCTGTGAAAACGACTCGACGTTCTTTCTTGGGGAATTGCTGCTGGATGGCGGGCGCCACCGCAGCGGTTCCGGGTCTGGCGCTTGGCCAAGCGCCCGCGGCTCGCAAGCGGGTTGCGTTCCTCGGCACGGAGGTGCGCACGCACTCGCACGCGCAGCATTTCCTCGACCGCCTCTCGCTTGGCTACGGCTGGCGCGGTGCCTGGCAGAATCCCCGGGTGGACATCGCCTCGGTTTACATCGACCAGTTCCCGGAGGGCGACCTTGGCCGCGGCCGCGTGAAGCGCTACGGACTCAAGCTATACTCCAGCATCGAGGAGGCCCTGACGCTGGGCACCGGCAGTCTCGCGGTCGATGGCGTGGTGATCATCGCCGAGCACGGGAAATATGATCGAAATGAGAAGGGCCAGACGCTCTACCCGCGCTACGAGTGGTTCAAGCGCTGCGTGAAGGTGTTCGAGGAGAGCGGCCGCTCGGTGCCGGTGTTCAACGACAAGCATCTCTCGACGACTTGGGCGCGCTGCGCGGAGATGGTCGCCGACTCCAAGCGGCTTGGCTTCCCGTTTTTCGCCGGGTCGTCGCTGCCGGTGACGCGGCGCATGCCGTCCATCGACATGCCGCACAACGTTCCGCTCAAGGAGAGCGTTTGCGTGGCGTACGGCGGGGTGGACAGTTACGACATTCACGCGCTCGAGACGGCGCAGTGCATGTCGGAACGGCGGCGAGGCGGCGAGGTCGGCATCCGGCAGGTGCATGCGCTGCGCGGTGCAAAAATGTGGGAACGCTTGGCCAAGCCGGAGCACGCGGACACGCGGCGGCTCGTCGTCTCTGCCTACACCCGCAGCCACAACCTGCCGGTCGAGGGCGGCTACTACACCGGCAAGGTCACGTTCGAGTGGGCGCGCAAGACCTTCCCCAACTCACTGGCTTATTTCATCGAGCACCGCGATGGCTTCCGCACGACGATGATTCTGACTCAGATTCAGGATTTCAACTATGCCGGCCTTCGCGCCGACACCAACGAAATCGTCTCGACACAAATGTACCTGCCGATGCCGGGCCACGGCTCAACGACAGCGGACTTTTTTCATCCGCTCTGCCGTCACATTGAGGAGACGGTGATCACCGGCAAGGTGCCGTACCCGGTCGAGCGCACGTTGCTGACGTCCGGCATGACGCTGGCCGGCGTCGAGTC
>DQOE01000328.1 GCA_015658765.1 Verrucomicrobiota bacterium
AGTGAAGGCGTGCAGACGTTGGCGTGGGATGTTTACGTGCCAAGCGAGGCCGAGCAGCAAGTGGCCATCACCGAGTTTTTGGCCAACCCGACCGGCAAGACGACGGCTGGCCATTACAACCCGCTGCACCGTGAGACGCCGAGCGGCTCGAACGTCCTCAGCGTCGAGGATGAGTTCGTCGAGATCGCCAACCTAGGCCAAGCGGACGTGGACATGGCCGGCTGGAGCCTTTCCGACGCCGTGGCGCTGAGGAGCAACTTTTACGAGGGCGACGTCCTGGCCAAGCGCGGCGCGGTGATTGTGTACGGCGGCCGTTTGTCCGGCTCCGAGCCGGTGCTTGATGAGGGAATCCTCGCTTTGCCGGCGACAGAGAGCACGAGCGGGCTGGGCCTCAACAACAGCGGCGACACAATCACGCTGCGAAACGCCGACGGGCACGTGATCGACCGAATCAAGTTCGGCAAACCGTCAAGCAAAGGCTCGATGACGCGGGACCCCGGCCTGAACGGGGCGTTTGCGGATCACAGCACAGTGGCCGACGCGGCCGTCTCAGCCGGCACTTGGCCAAGCGGCGCTCCGTTCACAGAGGATCCGACGGTGGAGATTCCTGAGATCGAAATTACCGTCAGTCTGGCCGATGGCGAGATCCACTTGAGTTGGGGAGCGAGTCCGGCGGCAAGCTACACGGTACGGTCGAGCAATTCGGTGGCCGGGCCGTACACGCCGGTGGGGAAGAAACTAAAGTTCGACGACAGCACGGGCTCCTTCAGCGCCAAGGCCGACCGAGCGGCGCAGTTTTTCATCATCCAGGCCAAGTAACTTATCGTGAGATTGCAAAAGTGTTTCATCGCCGCCGCCGCTGTCATTTTGGCGGGGCCGCTTGGCCAGGCGCAGCAGACCTTCCGCGTGGCGACGTACAACGTGGAAAATTTCATCCTCGAGCCGATCCAGAATCGGCCGCTCAAGAAACCGTTCGCGCAGGCGAGGATTGTCGAGAGTATCCTCGCGGCCAAGCCGGACGTGATCGCGCTGCAGGAGATGGGCAAAAAAACGGCGCTAATCAAACTGCAGGCCGCGCTCAAGGCCAAGGGACTCGACCTGCCGCACGTGGAACATCTGTCAGCGTTCGACCCGGCGATTCACGTCGCGTACCTGAGCCGTTTCCCGTTCAAGAAAATCACGCGGCACGACAACGAAAGCTTCCTGCTCAACGGCCGGCGGCTGCACGTGAGCCGCGGGTTTGCGGAGGTGGAGATTGCGCTGGGCGGCTACTCGTTTTCGCTGATCACCGCGCACCTGAAATCCAAGCGAAAAGTGTCGGTCGCGGACGAGGCGGAGATGCGTTTGCAGGAGGCGTTGCGGCTGCGGCGCATCATTGATGCCCGGCTCAAGGCCAATCCGGAAATGAACTTCGCCGTGCTCGGCGACTTCAACGACTACTATAATTCAAAGCCGCTCAAGGCGCTCGTCGGTCGCGGAAAGTCGAAGCTAGTGGATGCGCGTCCCGGCGAAAAAAACGGCGACGGTGGCCCGAACCGGATCAACGCAAAATGGTTTCCGCGCAATGTGTCGTGGACGCATTTTTACGGTGTGGAGGATGTATACAGCCGGATCGATTACATCCTGCTCAGCCCCGGCATGGCCAGGGAATTGGATCGCACCAACTCGTGGATTCCGGTCGTGGCGAACTGGGGCCACGGCTCGGATCACCGCCCGGTGGTGACGACGTTCGTGGCCCGGGACAAATGAGCTCGCCGCTTTTTCTTCACGGTTGAAATTGGTTCGGGCGCTCGTATAGTGCGCGTCCCTTGCGGGATGGCGTGAGCAACTCAAGCCGTCCGAGGGCGTGCGGTTGTTCGCTGATTACACCAAGGGCCTGCGCGACCAGATCTACCTGAGCCTGTGACAACGGACGAACCTGACACGCAAAAGGACCTGCTGCCGGCGCTGGCCCGAGTGGTGCGCGGGACGTCGATTCTATTCTGGGGGCTGCCGATCGCGATGGTGGTCAGCGTCATGGCCAAACTCTCAAACTGGACCGATGCTGCCTGGCCGATGGGCATGCTCATGCCGCCGGCGGCGTTCGGCATGCTGTGGTACGGACTGTGGCTGCTGGGCAGTTTCCAGCCGCAGGAACGCGTCTGGCAGGCGGCGCTTGGCCAGGCGAAACTCATTGGCCTGTTCAGCCTTGGCCTGTCGCCGTTTTTACACTGGCACCACCGGGTGCCGGACGAATTATACTTCGCCAACGCCGTTTGGCTACTGGCGTTGGGGTTCGTATTTTACCTGATGTCGCTAAATAAAATGCTGGCTCGCCTCGCTGCCATGATGCCGGACGAGACGCTTCGGGTTGAATCCCGACTTTTCTCCCGCATGAACCGCGTGTTGCTGGCCATGACGCCGATCGGCTTTGGCGTCATTTACCTGTTTTCGTTTATGGAAGATTTGCCGGAGATCCTCTTTCGAGTCGTGGCCCTGGCGGCCAAGTTGCGACCTTGGCTGTTCATGGCCTTCGTGCTGATTCCTGTATCGATGACCATGTCGCTCCTGTGGAAAACCAAGGAGTCTATCCTCGCCAGCGTCTTCAACTCCCGGCAGTAACGCTTGGCCGGGGAACAGTGAGCAGTTCAAGGTAAGCAGTGAGCAGTTGGCGGAAAGGAACGAGAGGAAAGAGGGGACTCAGATGAACGCAGGTCGTCAGGGTTAAAAAATTGATCCTGTGAATCCTTAAAATCCGCGTCCCGACTGAAAACTTGAAACTGAAAACTGAAAACTCTACTCTCCCCCCTTCAACGCATGAAAACCAAGATCCTCCTCACGATTGCTTTTGCGCTGGCCGCCTCAACCCTCTCCGCCGAGGACGCCCGCTGGTGGAAGGGCAACCTCCACACCCACTCGCTCTGGAGCGATGGCGACGACTACCCCGAGATGATCGCCGATTGGTACCGCAGCAACGGCTACCACTTTCTCGGCATCTCCGACCACAACGTGTTGGCCGAGGGCCAGCGCTGGATTCACCGCGAGAAAAACGCCGGCGGCCAACGTGCGTTCGACAAATATCTGAAACGTTTCGGCGACGACTGGGTCGAGCACAAAGTCGTCAAGGGCGTCCCGCGGGTCCGGCTCAAGACTTACGCCGAGTATCGCCCGAAGATGGCCGTGCCGGGGAGTTTCCTGCTGATGCAGAGCGAGGAAATCTCCGACCAGTTTCAGGGCCTGCCGATCCA
>DQOE01000067.1 GCA_015658765.1 Verrucomicrobiota bacterium
CGCCGGAAAAGTCCATCAACTCCGGCACGCTGGCCTGCATGCGAAACGCCAACTCGTACTGGGCGATGCGCGTGTCGATCTCCGGGTTGGCGACCCGCTCGTTGCGCAGGCGGTTGAGTTTGCCGAGCGTCTCGACAAAGCCGCGCTGCTGTTCGCGATTCACCCCGGGCGCTGACCGGACATAGTGCACCGGGTCGCCCTGCGAGAAAAACTGAACGCCCTGGTGGCGGCTCGGTAAAAAACCGGCGCCCCATTGTCGCGATGAGATCGGCTGCGGGTTGCGGCCGCCCTCGCTAGTCAGCACCACGAACCCCGGCAAGTCCTCGTTCAGCGAGCCAAGGCCGTATGTCACCCACGCGCCCATGCTTGGCCGGCCGGAGATGGACGTGCCGGTGTTCATCACCGTGTGCGCCGGGTCGTGGTTGATCTGGTCGGTGTGCATCGAGCGCACGATCGCGATGTCATCGGCGATGCCGGCGATGCCGGGCAGCATGTCTGAAATCTGCTGGCCCGACTGCCCATGACGGCGAAACGGAAACAACGGGCCGAGGCACTTGAGTTTTGTGTTTTGCAACTGGGCAATCGGCTGGCCTTTTGTGAACGACTCCGGCATCGGCTGGCCGTCCAGCCGCGCCAGTTCCGGCTTGTAATCGAACGTCTCCAAGTGGGACGGCCCGCCGGCCATGCAGAGAAAAATCACCCGCTTGGCCTTGGCCGCAAGATGCGGCAGCCCCGGCAAACCGCCGATGGAATTCGGCCCACTCGCTGCGCTGAGCCAGTCCGGCTTGGCCAAGCTAGCCAAGGCGGTGGCACCCAAGCCAAGCGATGTGCGGCTCAGAAACGAGCGGCGATTTATCAGCGTAACTATTTGTTGTGGAGATAGTTGCATGTCAGTTTCGGGTGATGGTTTCGCTGAGGTTCAGCAGCGCCTGGCCAAGCACAGTCCACGCAGCGGTCTCCGGCTTGGCCATGCCGACGGGCAGTTTCAGCATGCCGACGGCGAGCAACTTGTCGGCTGCCTTTGCGTCGGCCTGGTAGCGTTTGCGTGTTTCACCGAGGAACGCCCTGGCCACGTTTAGTTCCTTGCCGCTCGGTTCGCGGCCAAGCGCTGTTTGCCACGCCCAAGCCAGGCGCTGCTGATCGGTGGCCCCGGCCTCGTTGAGGATGCGCAGTGCGAAGCCCTTGGCCGCCTCGACGAATGTGGGATCGTTCATCAGCGTGAGCGCGGCCAGCGGCGTGTTGCTGACCGGGCGCTGCGCGGTGCACTCCTCGCGCGTTGGCGCGTCGAACGCGCGCAACATCGGGTGCAGAAACTGTCGTTGCCAATGCACGTACACGCCGCGCCGATACTGGTTGGCGTTCATGTCGGCTGAGTACTTGCGCTTGGGAAAATTCATCGGCGAGTAGTAGCCGGCCGGCTGGTACGGCTTGGCCACCTTGCCGCCCATCTGGTCGTTCAACAGGCCACCGACTGCCAGTGCGTTGTCGCGGATGGTCTCGGCCTGCAGCCGGAAGCGACCCTGCCTCATGAACAGCCGATTCTCCGGATCGTGTTCGCGCAACTGCGGACTGACGAGTGACGACTGGCGATATGCGCTGGAGGTGACGATGAGTCGGACGATGTGCTTGACGTCCCAGCCGCTCTCGACGAACTCGACGGCAAGCCAGTCGAGCAACCCGGGATGCGTTGGCCACTCGCCCTGTGAGCCGGTGTCGTCGAGCGTGCTCGAAAGGCCGGAACCGAAAAGGAGATACCAGAGGCGGTTCACGAACACGCGCGCCGTCAGCGGGTTGTCGGCGGACGTCAGCCACTCGGCCAAGTGGAGCCGGTTCGCGCGGCTCCCGTTTTTCAACACAGGCAGGAAGTGCGGCACGGCCGGCTCGACGATTTCGCCGGAGTCATCCATCCAGTTGCCGCGAGGCAGCACGCGGATCGTGCGCGGCTTGATCCGGCCGGTGACCATGGTGCGCGTGAGCTTGGCCTGCGCGACACCCAGCGGCGAGACGACCTGCAACTCCGGCTCGCGGTTGGTGGGGAGCGTGTTGGTGCCGCTGAAGGTCTTGTCGTCGTTCACATCGGCAAAAAACGCCGCCAGGCTGTAAAAATCCTTCTGTGTGAAGGGATCGTACTTGTGATCGTGGCACTCGCTGCAGCCCATCGTTGCCCCGAGCCAGGCGTTGGAAACATTGCGCACGCGGTCGGCCGAGTACTTGGCGAGGTACTCCTTTTTTTGCACACCGCCCTCGTGCGAGGTCTGCAACAGGCGATTGTATCCGCTGGCAATTTTTTGGTTCATCGTCGCGTTGGGCAGCAGGTCGCCGGCGAGTTGCTCGGCGGTGAACTGGTCGAACGGCAGGTTGTCGTTGAACGCCTTGATGACCCAGTCGCGGTACGGGGTAATCGCGTGATCCTGATCGCCGTGGTAGCCGACGGTGTCGGCGTAACGGACGAGGTCGAGCCAATACGTCGCCAAGCGCTCGCCGAACCGCGGCGACGCCAGCAACTCGTCCACCACCCGAGCGTACGCCTCCGGCGAAGTGTCGCTGGCCAAGCGCTTGGCCAAGCGGGGCGACGGCGGCAGGCCGGTGAGGTCGAAGTGCAATCGGCGCGCCAAGGTGGCCGCATCGGCTTGGGGAGACGGCGAGAGGTTTGCGCTCTCGATTCGCGCGAGGATGAACCGGTCGATCGCGCCGCTTGGCCAGGCGCGGGCGCTGACAGTCGGCATCGACGGGCGCTTGGGCGGGATGTAGGCCCAGTGCGCCTCGTACTCGCCGCCTTGGGCGATCCAGTCGCGAAACAGTTTCTTTTCGTCGTCGCTGAGTGTCTTGCCAGTATCGGGCGGCGGCATCACGTCGTCCTCGTCGCCGGTGGTGATGCGGGCAATCAACTCGCTCTTGCCCGGGGCGCCGGGTACCACCGCCGCATAATCGCCGAGATCAGCCAGCGCGCCCTCGAGGGTGTCCAGGCGCAAATCGGCCTTGCGATGGTTGGCATCCGGCCCGTGGCACTTGAAACATTTGTCCGAGAGAATCGGGCGAATGTCGCGATTGAACCGAACCTCACCGGCACCCGCCACGCAGGAGGCGATGGTGAGGGCCAGTGCCGGGAAAAGTCGATGGAACCATCTGCAAGTCGTGTCGTTCATTCGCGCGACGGCGACTCTGCCAAAAAAAGTGAGACGTGTCACACTTGCGCTTGGCTAAGCGTTGGCATGGCGTTTGCTCAGAAAATGCCGGTTTTTTGTAGCCGGAAACGGCATCGACAAACCTGCCCGGCGGTTTGACAACCGGAAAACCGGGCATAGACTAAAGGCACTTTTTTAGCACGAAATGAAGCCGACCAACTGGCAAAGATCCATCCGACCCAAACGATCGTGATTTTTTGATCGCCAACAAAGCGCTTCTCCCCGAGGGCGTCGTCAGCGAAGAGGAACTCGGAGCCGAATTGCCGAATGGCTTTTACACTGAAGCCAGAAAAAACGCCGAGCAGCGTGGGGAGAAAAACGAGTCAACCTGGCGGCAAAAGGCGAACCCACTGAATTGGTTCAGCCGGAAGACGCCCGTAATCCGGAAAGCCACGTGGCGTCAACGAGTGAACCCGCTGAACTGGTTCGACGAAAAAACGAGCAGGAAAAAAAACCGCAAGCAGCCGAGTCGTGTGCAGGGAACTCATGCCGAGCGCTTGAAGCCGTCAAAAAACACCGTTGGCAAAGAGCGAAAAACACCCAGCGCCACAATGGAGAATACCGCGATCAAGCTGGCCCACGCCAAGCGGCAGCTCGGCAACCTACCAACAGGGTAACAAGAAGCCTGTTACCACGAAGGATCACCACTGACGTGGCACACCGGCGAAAGCCGCCGGCCCAACATCTCCAATCCCCCTTTGACTTTGGGGACTTCGGTTGTAAGACTCACCCGCAACCAAATTCTCAATGTCCACCAATCTTTCCACTGACCAGATCAACGCGTTCCGGGAGGAAGGCTACCTCATCGTGCCCGGCCTGTTTGATGCCGAGGAAGCCAGGATTCTCCACGCCGCGGCCAAGGCCGACCAAGCGTTCGAGGATCACGCATACGACCTCGAGGACAGCGAAGGCGGCAAGGCGCAACTCGTGCTCTGGAACAAGGCGGGGGAGGATTTGTGGGGCTCGATCGCCCGCTGCGAACGCATCGTCAACGCCATGGAGCAACTGCTGGATGACGAGGTGTACCATTATCACAGCAAGATGAGCATCAAGCGCCCGCGCACCGGCGGCGCGTGGTCGTGGCATCAGGACTACGGCTATTGGTATCAAAACGGCTGCCTTTATCCGGACTTGGCCTCGGCGTTCATCGCGATCGATCCCAACACCAGGGCCAACGGCTGCATGCAGGTGCTCAAAGGTTCACACAAGATGGGCCGCATCGAGCACGGCCGTTTTGGTGACCAGACCGGCGCCGACCCCGAGCGCGTGGCCGAGGCGGTCAAGGTGTTAGAAACCGTTTATGTGGAACTCGATCCGGGCGACGTGTTGTTCTTTCACAGCAACACCCTCCATCGCTCCGACCAGAACACCTCCGAGACCCCCCGCTGGTCGCTGCTCTGCTGCTACAACACGAGGCACAATAATCCGTACAAAAAATCGCACCATCCATTTTACGAACGACTGGAGAAACTCCCCGATAGTGCCATCAAGGAAATGGGCTCAAAATTGTTCGAGTCGGGCACTGAGTTTTGGGATCCCGCCAACGACGAGACGGTTGGCACCGGTAAGGGATGAAATCCCAAATCCTAAACAAATTTGAATTTCAAATGACCCAAACATTACAATCGAACCCGTTTCGGGTTTCGGATTTGTTTAGGATTTCAAAATTAGGATTTAAACCAAAATGGATTTAAACATTCACTCTCCCCTTCCCGAGCGCCGGGTTTGGCGCATCGGCTGCATTGGCAGCGGCTTCATCATGAACGACTGCCACCTGATCGCCTACGGAAAGGCCGGCTTCAACCCGGTCGCCATCGCCTCCCGCACACAAGCCAACGCGGCCAAGTGCGCCGGGCAGCACGACATCCCAACCGTTCACGACTCGATCGAACAGTTGCTCGATGACGAGTCGATCGAGGTGCTCGACCTCGCCGTGCCTCCGGACAACCAACTCGAAATCATCCAAGCCGCCTGCGCACGCGGCACGGCCAAAGGCATCCTCGCGCAGAAGCCGCTCGGCGCGAATTACGCCGAGGCTCTCGCCGCCGTCGAGGCCTGCGAACAGGCCGGCATCGTGTTGGCCGTGAACCAAAACATGCGCTACGACCAGTCGGTGCGTGCCGGCAAAACGCTCCTGACCAACGGCACTATCGGCGAGCCGGTCTTGGCCACCATCGACATGCGCGGCATCCCGCACTGGATGCCATGGCAGGAACGCCAAGGCTGGGTCACGCTGCGTATCATGTCCATCCACCACATGGACACGTTCCGCTACTGGTTCGGCGATCCCGAGCGGATTTACTGCACCATCCGCACCGATCCGCGTACGCAGTTCCCGCACAGCGACGGCATTGCCAGTTACATTCTCGAATACGCCGACGGCCTGCGGGCCATCGCCATCGACGACACTTGGACCGGCCCCGCCCGTGAAGGTGCCCCGGCCGACATCGGAATCGAGTGGCGCATCGAGGGGCTCGACGGCTTGGCCAAGGGCAACATCGGCTGGTGTCAGGATCCCTACACCACCCCGTCGACAATCACCTACGCAACCAAGGGCGACTCCGGTTTTCACTCGCCGACCTGGGACGAAAGCTGGTTCCCCGACGCCTTCATCGGCACCATGGCCCAGCTTCTCATCGCGCTCGAGACCGGCGAGGAACCGGCCATCGGCGGCCGCGACAACCTCAAGACCATGGCCCTGGTCGAGGCCGCCTACCGCAGCGCCGAGGAACACCGCGCGGTTTCCCTCAGCGAGATTCGTTAGTTACCTCTGGGTGAAAACGCCTTGAAAACCGCCCCCAATGCGACAACCGTTGCCGTGCCATGAAAAAACTGCTCGTTACAACCTTCGCAACCGCGCTGCTGACCGGGTGCGGCGCGCAGCCCGCCCAGGAGTCGGCCAGCAAAACGCCGGTGAAACCCCGCGAACCCGTCACCCTAGCGCCAGCGCAACCGGTGCCGGAGGCAACACCCTCAAAACCCACCGCCCAGGCACCGGCACGGCCAGTGCCGGAGGTTAAACCTGTTGAACCTGTCGCCAAAAAAAACAAGCCGGCTGAATGGAAAGCGGCAACAGGGGAAAATTGGGACGCGGCAACACGCGGTAACACCAAACTAATCAAACGACTTCTGGCGGATGGAATGGATGTCGATGTAACAGACAAGGGGGGGCTGACTGCCTTGTATCGTGCTGCACACAATGATCAAAAAGAAACCGTGTCATTACTTCTGAGCAACGGAGCCAATGTCAACATTAGGGACAAGTTTGGCAACACACCTCTGGATGTCACACTGAATGACAACATCGCCGAACTCCTCCGCAAACACGGCGGCAAAACGGGTCAAGAATTGAAAGCCGAGGGCAATTAAGCCAGAGATGCCCGGCGGAATTGCCGCTTGGCCAGTTTGCGGTTTACAAAAACAGGCCGTGCGTTAGCCTCCGGCCACGTGGCGGCCCTTGGCCAAGCGCTTGGTTCCGCCACCCCGCGTTTATGGAATCCAAAGAGCTCGCTCTCACATGCGCCCGGCTTGCCGACAACAAGAAAGCCGAGAACATCACCCTGCTGGATCTCCGGGAACTCTCCTCTGTGGCCGACTACTTTGTCATCGTCACCGGTGCCAACGAGCCGCACTTGCGTGCAATCGTCGATGAGATCACCGAGAGTTTGAAGGAGAAACACAACGTCCGACCCTTCTCCACCGAGGGCGCGCGGGCGACCCCTTGGGTCGTGCTCGATTATTTCGATGTCCTCGTCCACGTGATGAACGACGAATTCCGAA
>DQOE01000390.1 GCA_015658765.1 Verrucomicrobiota bacterium
CAGACCGAGGCGCCGCTGGTGGTGAAGCCGTATCTCGACGGGATGACGCGCAGCGAGTTAATGGCGCTGATGGTCGGCGGAATGGCGACGATCGCCGGCGGCGTGGCGGCCGCCTATGCCTCGCTGGGGATCGATGCAGGGCATTTGCTGACGGCATCCATCCTGAGCGCGCCGGGCGCGCTGGTGATTGCGAAGCTGATGTTTCCGGAAACGGAAAAGAGCGCCACGGCAGATGAAGCGTGTGAGCTGCCCAAGAGCACGGCGGCCAACAGCATCGACGCGCTGTGCCGGGGGGCGTCGGATGGGATGCGACTCTCGATCAATGTCATCGCGATGCTCATCGCGTTTGTCGCGCTGGTTTACATGGCCAACTCCATTCTCGGCTGGGCGCTGTCGTGGACGGCGTGGAACTTCACAATTCAGGAGGCGGTCGGCTGGCTGAACGTGCCGTTCGCCTGGCTGATGGGCGTGCCGCCGGACGAGTGTGTGCGGGTGGGTGCGGTGCTCGGCGAGCGAGTGGTGCTCAACGAGTTTGTCGGTTACCTGCACCTCTCGGGCATGATGGAGGGGGAGGGCGCGCTCAGCCCGCGAACCAGTGCGATCGCGACCTATGCGCTGTGCGGTTTCGCGAACTTCGCCAGCGTTGCCATCCAGATCGGTGGCATCGGCACGCTCGCGCCGGGTCGCCGGGCGGACTTGGCCAAGCTCGGCCTGCGGGCGATGGTCGGCGGGCTGCTGGCCTGCTACCTGACGGCAACAGTGGCCGGATTGTTGATGCGTTAGCCGGACGTTTGCGACTCCGCCGTTTCAGGTTTGTGGGGTGGGGAAGGTGAGGTGGAAACTTGCGCCTTGGCCAAGTGTGCTTTCGACCCGGGCGGTGCCGCCGTGGAGTTGGGTGACGTGCTTGACGATGCTCAGGCCGAGGCCGGTGCCGCCCAGTTCCCGGGAGCGTGCCTTGTCCACGCGGAAGAACCGTTCAAAAATCCGATCGCATGCCTCGGCGGGGATGCCGGGGCCGTTGTCCTCCACGCAGAGGTCGAGTTCGCCATTCGCATTGGTGGCTGAGACGCGGACGCACGCGCCGCCGTACTTGATCCCGTTTTCGACCAGGTTGTTTAGCGCCTGAAACAGCCGCTGGCTGTCGGCAAACAACGTGAGGTTTTCGGGCACGCCATTCTCGAGGCGCACCTTTTTTTTGTCGGCCATTTCCCGCAGGCCATCCAGCACGCCCTCGGCGAGTTGGCGGACGTTCACCTCCCGCTGGTCGAGGCCGATGTCGCCGGACTCGAGATGGGACAATGCCAGGATGTCCTCGATCAGGAAGGTCAACCGGTTGGAGTGGTTCTCGATTTTCTTGAGGAAGCGATGGGAGAGCGACTCGGCGTCCGTCTCGGAGTCGAGCAGCGTCTCGACGTATCCCTTGATGATCGAGAGCGGGGTGCGCAGCTCGTGGCTGACGTTGGCCACGAATTCCTGCCGCAGGTTTTCCAGCCGCTTGAGCCGGGTGAGGTCGTGGAAGACGAAGATGGCGCCCCGGTGATTTTCGTTCCTGTCGCGGATGGCCACCCCGTTGACCTGCAGGAACTGCTGGTCGAGGTTGGGGAGCATGATTTCCTCCTGGACGACTTGGTTGTTCTGCCTCAGGAGGTTGACCAACTCGTGAACCTCGTGGATGCGGATGGCCTCCATCACGGTTTGGCCTTTTGGCTCGGCGGCCAGCTCGAACAATTTGCAGAAGGACGGGTTGGCAAACTCGATGATGCCCTTCTGGTTGGTGACGAGCACGCCCTCGGCCATGTTCTCGAACATGTCGGTCACGCCAAGCGCATCGGTCAGTCCGGCCGGCTTGGCCGCCTGGCCAAGCGCCAGCAAGCGGTAGCGCCGCCGCCACCCAAGGTGCAGCCCGATCAGCCCGGACAAAAGCAGGATGGCAACAATCCAGCCGGTCATGCGTTCAAGTCGGTCAAGCGATAGCCGACACCGCGAACCGTCTCCAAGTGGTGGGCCGCCTGGCCAAGCTTGGCCCGGAGACGCTGCATCGTGGTGTCCACGGTGCGGGTGTCGAGCGTGGGTTCGTAGCCCCAGACATCGCGCAGGAGGGTTTCGCGCGGCTGCACCTCGCCGGGGCGGCTGGCCAGCAGGCAGAGCAGCTTGAACTCGGTGGCGGTGATGTTCAGCGACTTGCCATCGGCTGTGGCCTGATGCCGGACGGTGTCCAGCCGGAACGGCCCGGCCTCGATGATCTTGACGCCGTCCGGGCTTTTCTCGGTGAGCCGAAGCAGGTTTTTGATCCGCAGCACCAGCTCGCGCGGGCTGAACGGCTTGGTCACGTAGTCGTGCGCGCCGAGCTCGAGCCCCTTGATGCGGTTCTCCTCGGCGGCGCGGGCGGTGAGCATGAGGATGGGGATGTCGCGCGTCTTGGGGTCGCGCTTGAGCAGGCGGCAAATCTCGAGCCCGTTGATTCCCGGCAGCATCAGGTCGAGAACCAACAGGCTGGGCAGATTCTTGCGGGCCATCTTGAGGGCCTTGTCGCCGGTGTCCGCCACGTCCACCCGGTAGGCCTCCTTCTCGAGATGGTAAACGACCAACTCGAGGACGTCCGGTTCGTCATCGACCACCAGGATTCGGATGTCGTTTTTCCGGGGCATGAGCTTATCCGTTCGCGGCGCCCGCGTGGCGGATGTCCTTGGCCTCGTGCAGCAGGACCGCGTCCTCGGCGATGTTTTTCGCGTGGTCGGCGATTCGTTCGAGGCACTTGCAGATGACAGTCAAGTGCCGGCAGCGCCGGATGTTCTCCGACGAGGCTTCCATCAGTTCGGTCAGGTTGTCCTGATAGGTTTTGTTCATTTCATCGACCCGCTTGTCGCGGGGGATCACTCCCCGTGCGAGCACGGTGTTGCCGCTGACAAAGGCGTCGAGCGCATCCTTGAGCATGGCGTTGGCCAGGAAAGTCATCTCGGCGATGTCGAGCGGCGTGGACAGGGGAGGGAGCGCCATGAGCTTGATGGCCCGGCGGGCGATGGTGGTGGCCTCGTCGCCGACGCGCTCGAGGTCACGGGCAATCTTCATGCCGCAGGTGATCTGCCGCAGATCGAACTCGCCGGGTTGCTGGGCCAACAGGCCGAGCGCGATCCGGTCGATCTGGATTTCGAACTGGTCGATGGTCTCGTCGGTCTCGAGCGCCTGGCCGGCCAGGGCCTCGTCGCGGTCGATGTGGGCACGCACCGCCCGGGTGACCATCCCCTCGGCGTGGCTGGCCATGATGAGAAGTTTCTCCTTGTACTGGGAGAGAGCCTGTTGATCGAACGCCATGAGTTGGGTCTGCGATTGCGCTTGGCCAAGGTATCCCGAGCGCTTGGCCAAGCGCAAAACCAAAAAGGGCCCGGCTGGGGCCGGATCCTCCTGGGTTGACTTGGTTGGTGGAGTGAAACTTATCTCACCGCACGGCCAAACTGCGCCGCTTGGTTGGCCGGAACGATCTGCGGGCTGGTGGCGTTCGCGTCCTGCCACGGGCCGTTTACTGTTGGCGCAGTTTGCAGTTTGCCATCAAAGGTCAACGTGACTGTGCCGTTGTCGTTGAGCCTGGCGCTGATTGAGGGCGGCGGGCCGCCTCCCTCGCCTTCCTCCAGGATCAATCGGCCGTAGGTAAACTCTGAATGGGCACGGCCGCTCCAGTTGAGCTGCGCCTTGCGCGAGCCGTTTTCCCCGTCGTCATCGTTGATGGCAATGTTGAAGCCCAGGCTGGCGCCGTCCGCGGGGTTCGACAGGGCGGATTTCTTGATCTTGAACTCGACTTGATAGCCCTTGCCGGTTCGCTTGGTGGCGGCCAACCAATCCCCGGCCTTCCCGAACTTGGGATTGTTGGCCTCCTTGTCGCGCCAGGCGCCGTTGGCGGTCAGCACGTATTGGCCTTCAAACCCCTTGGTTCCCCGCCCCGCGTCATTGCTGTCGTCCGCGTCGAAAAAGATTTCCACGCTGTCATCCTGCCAGGTCTG
>DQOE01000069.1 GCA_015658765.1 Verrucomicrobiota bacterium
CTTGTTGCGCTTGGCTTGTCGGGCGCGCTTGGGCAAGCGGCGGCCAAGCGGCCAAACGTGTTGTTCATCGCGATTGACGACCTGAACGACTGGGTCGGCTGCCTCGGCGGCCACCCGCAGGTGCGCACGCCGAACATCGATCACCTGGCCAGTCGCGGTGTGCTTTTCAGCAACGCCCATTGCCAGGCGCCGATCTGCAATCCGTCCCGCGTGAGCCTGCTGACCGGCGTGCTGCCGTCCACCTCCGGTGTGTACGAGTTGAACCAGCCGCACCACTTGTCGCCGGTGCTGAAAAATGCGGTGACGCTCCCGGCGCAATTCAAGGCCGGCGGCTATCACGTGCTCGGGCGCGGCAAGATTTATCACGGACGCAACAAGTATCCCGCCGATTGGCACGATTTCAAAACCACCGGCTCCGCCCGCAACCAGCAGTGGCGCACCAAGCCGGTGTCATCCGTCCCCGGGATTCAGGTGCGCGACTTCGGGCCGATCGATTTGCCGGAGGAAAAGTTCACCGACCTCGTCAACGCCCGCTGGGCCGCCGGGCAGCTCAAGCGCAATTTCGGCAAGCCGTTCTTTTTGGCGGTCGGGATTCGTCTGCCGCACGTGCCGCTCTACGCGCCGCGCCGTTTTTTTGAGCGGCATCCGGAGCAGGAAGTGAAACTGCCGGCGGTGCGCGAAGACGACATCGCCGACTTGCCGCCGGCCGGAATCGAGATCACGCGGTACATGTACGGCACGCCGATGAATCATAAGTCGATGCTGGCTTCCGGCAACTGGCGCAACGCCGTCGCCGCGTACCTCGCCTGCACCGAGTTTGTCGATCATTGCGTCGGCGTGATGCTCGACGCGCTCGACGCCAGCGATCACGCGAAAGACACGCTCGTCGTGCTGTGGTCCGATCACGGCTGGCATCTCGGCGAGAAGCAGCACTGGGCCAAGCGCTCACTGTGGGGGGAGTCCACCCGCGTGCCGCTGATCCTTGCCGGCCCCGGCTTGGCCAAGGGCAACTGCGCGCGGCCGGTTGGCCTGATCGACCTGTACCCGACGCTCAGCGAGCTTTGCGGCTTGGGCGCGCCGCCGCAAAAACTCGAGGGCCATTCGCTGGTGCCGTTGCTTCGGAGGCCAAGCGCGCCTTGGCTGCACCCGGCGATCACGACATTCCACCGGAACGACCACACGATCCGCACCGGGCGTTGGCGCTACATCCGCTACGCGAACGGCGACGAGGAATTGTACGACTGCACCGCCGATCCGCACGAGTGGATCAACCTCGCGGCCAAGTCGGAGCATCGTGAAACTCTCGCCAAGCTTCGGTGGCAACTGCCCAAGGTGAACGCCGTCGATGCCCCGGTGCGTGCGTCGGGTCGCTGATTGCAACTGCGCTATTGACACACCGGATGAGTGGGCAGGGCGCATGATTTGCTAAAAACGGTTTTCAATTCCTGAAATCCGGCTATAAATCCCCACGGCACAACGGTTGCTGCATTTTTTGTCCATCACCGAAACTTGTTTTGTTCCGTTTGTGTAAAGGGAGTGGATTTTTTTATGAACAAGATTTTATTTAGGGCAACAGTCGCTTGGACTGTCTTGGCGGCGAGCGGTGTGAGGGCGGATCATGTCGTGATCAATGAGGTTATGTACAACCCGCGCGGCGATGCGCCGGAATGGATCGAGCTGTCCAATATCACCGCCACGCCGTTCGACATTGCCGGCTGGAAACTGCGGGGCGACGTTGAGTTGGATTTCCCGTCGTTCGCCGGAAACAGGGCGGACGACGCGTTCCTCGGTCATTGGCAAAAGATCATACTGACCGACATCGAGCCGGGGCTGTTCCGGCAACAGCACGGCATCCCGTCGAGCGTGAAGGTGTTTGGGCCGTGGGCGGGCAGCCTGCCCAACGAGGGCGGGCGCATCACGGTGAAGGATAAAAACGGCGTGCCGGTTTGCACGCTGGGTTACAACGACCGCGGCAAGTGGCCGGTCGCAGCGGATGGCACTGGGCACACGCTGGTGTTGCAGAACCCGGACCTTGTGGTGGACGACTGGCGCAACTGGTCGTTCAGCAAACGGTCGGGAGGCACGCCGGGCGGCGACCCGGCGCTGGGTGTGGAGATGCCAGTGACGAGCCCGGAGGTGAACCTGTCCTCCGGCATCGTGCTGGTCGATTACGGCGACCGCTGGAAGTACGACGACCAGAACAGGAACCGTGGCACGGCGTGGCGCAGGACGACCTACAACGATGCCTCGTGGAAGTCCGGCCCCGGCCTGCTGGGGCTGGAGAACTCCGCGCTGCCCGATCCCGGAATCAAGACCGGGATCAACAAGGGCAGTCAGCTCTGCTATTACTTCCGTAAAGAGTTCACATTCAGTGGTGACCCAAGTGAGGTCACGCTGACGATTGACCAGATAGTCGACGACGGCGCGGTGTATTACCTCAACGGCGCGGAGGTTGGTCGCTCGCGCATGCCGGGCGGGACGGTGAGCTTCACGACCCGCACGTCCGCGACGGTCAGCAATGCCACCGAGGAAAAGGGAGTCGTGACGATCGGCCCTGGAAAACTGAAAAACGGCTCGAATCTGCTGGCGGTCGAGGTGCACCAGACGAACACAACCAGCTCGGACATCGTTTTCGGCTGCCGCCTGAGCGCGTCGGTCCCGGCGGCCAAGGGGGTTGTCATCAACGAAATCCATCCCATCACCGGTAAGGATGCCTACATCGAGTTTTACAACCCAACCGACAAAGTCATCGATCTCCGGGATTATTATCTCAGCGACGACCCCGGCGACCTTGCCAAGCGAAAGGTGTCGCGGCCGATGAAAATCAGTGCCCGATCGCTGGCCACGATTTCGTTCACGGTCGCCCGGCTCAGTGTCCAGTCGCCGGTGACGGTTTACCTGACCAAGCCGGACGGCAAGACCGTAGTGACGGCGGTCCGGGCCGACGTGGTGCTGGACGGCCGCGCGATCGGCCGCAAACCGACCGGCAGCTCCGAGTGGTATCTGTTCACCGACGCCACGCCGGGCACGGCGAACATGAGCCGCGCGTCGCTTGGCCAAGCGCTTGGCCTGAACGAGGTGCATTTCACGGGCGAGGGCGGCATCGACTGGGTGGAGGTGTACAACGGCGGCGAAGGTGCGGTGGATCTGGACGGCTTGTCGGTGGCCACGAGGCGTGATTTTTCCGACCGCACACCGCTGCTTGGCCAGGTACCGGGCCGCGGCAGGAATGTCGCTCCGGTGGACTTCGAGGCGAGGGGTCAAATGCCGGTTTACCTGCTCAACGGCGACACGGTGCTACAGGCGGAGTTGCTCGACCGGCCAAGCGGAGAAGGCTCGGTGCAGGCGTTCCCGGACGGCGGCAGCGAGTGGTTCACCGTGGCCAATGACACCAAGGGGCGCGGCAACAACCCGGCACGGCACGAGAACGTGGTC
>DQOE01000227.1 GCA_015658765.1 Verrucomicrobiota bacterium
AAAGCCTCCCGCCGGGGCCGGTCAAGGGCCTCATCCCGCCGCAGTTGCCCTCCAGCGTGGAGGTGACCTCCAAGGTGGCGGCGTTTGGTTCAGCGGGGGGGCTGGGCCTGCTGGTGGCCATCGCGCTTGGGAGCATGATGGCCGGCCTGGGCGTGGCTGCGTTCCGGGAATCCAACGCGCTGCTGGTAGCGGGCGTGTCGCTCTTCCTGCCTGTCATTGGGCCGATTCTTTTCCTCGTGAAACCGAAGGTCGAGTACGAGGACGAAAACGACGAGGATGAGGAATACGAGTACGAGGAGGCCGAGACACCGGCGGGCGCCACCATGACCGATACCGGCGGCGGCGCCGTGGCCAGCATGATGCCGGAAGCCAAGAAGATGAGCTTCGCCCAAGCGGGCCCAAGAAAGGCCGGACCCAAGCCGCAATCCTGGACACGCAACGACACGCGGTTCGACCGCTCCTTTTTCCAGAACAACTTCCCGAACTATTTCAAGACCGTGCTGGGCACGACAGAGCGGGGGCTCGTCCTGGCACTCAAGACCGGCAAGCGCGAATACATCGGCCAACGCATCAAGCGCATCTCGGGGACGGACGTTCACATGGAGTTGCTCAACGGCAAGGAGCAAAAAATCTCCTTCAGCGAAATTGGCACAGTTGACTTGCGCCCAAAATAAACACCTGACCCGGACACACTGCCCGGCCAGTTGCGTCTTGGGCATCCCATTTTATCGATGAAACTTCGCACGATACTATTGTTTGGCTCGCCGGGTGCCGGCAAGGGCACGCAGGGGAATATTCTCGGCAAGATACCCAACCACCTACACGTCTCCAGTGGTGATCTCTTCCGCAACCTCCGAATACAAAACCCGATTGGTCAAACCTTCCTCGACTACGCCAGCAAGGGGAAGCTTGTCCCCGACGAGCCCACCATCGAACTTTGGCGGGACGACATCGAGAACCGCATCCACAACGGAATATTTCACCCTGAAACCGACACGCTGCTACTCGATGGCATCCCTCGTAACGTCGCCCAAGCCAAGCTTCTTGATGACACCCTTAACATCGTTGGTGTTCTGAACCTATTCTGCAAGGACCTGGAGATAATGGTCGATCGACTACAGGCCCGCGCCCTGCGCCAAAACCGGCTCGACGACGCCAACCTCGATACCATCCGCAACCGGCTCGAAGTATACGAGGCCGAGACCCGCCCAGTTCTTGACCATTACGGTGACGCACTCGTGCACACCATCGACTCCACCCAGTCTCCCGTCCTAGTACTCCGGGATACGCTGGAGATTCTGGCTAACCTGGAGACGTAACCCCACCTAACTGCCGTGACCCAACCGCTGCGCGTTGTTTTCATGGGAACAGCGGACTTCGCCTGCCCCACCCTCGCCGCACTCAACGACACACCCCGCATCGAGGTGGTCGCCGTAATTACCCAACCCGACCGGCCCAAAGGCCGCCAACTCATCCTCCACCCATCGCCGGTCAAGCTCGAGGCCGAGTCACACCATCTCCGCGTCCACCAACCGGAGCGACTGCGCAACGACATCAGTTTCCTCGAGCAACTCGCGCCCGGCCTGATCGTCGTCGCCGCCTACGGCCAAATTCTCCCACAGGCCATTCTCGACCTCCCATCGCACGGCTGCCTCAATGTCCACGGCTCGCTGCTCCCCGCGTACCGCGGCGCCGCGCCGATCCAGCGTGCCATCCTCGACGGCCAAGCCGCGACCGGCGTCACCATCATGCAAATGGACGCCGGCCTCGACACCGGCGCAATACTCAGCAAAGCCGCCACGCCGATCGGGCCGACCGACAACGCGCAGACACTGCACGACCGATTGGCCAAGCTTGGCGCAGAGCTGCTGCTCAAGACGATCCCCCACCACGTGGCCGGTGAAATCGCCGCCAAGCCGCAGGACGACACCCTCGCCACCCACGCCGCCAAGATCACCCGCGACATGGGCCGCATCGACTGGTCGCAACCGGCAACACAGCTTTGGAACCGGGCGCGGGCCTTCACCCCTTGGCCCGGCGTGTTCACCCGTCTCGACGGCAAACTGCTCAAGCTGCTCGAGGTCGAGCCAGCGGACGCCGATTGCCCCGGGCCGGGCGTCGTTGGCCAAGCGGACGCCGACGGCATCGTCGTCGGCTGCGGCAACGGGGCGCTCCGCATCACGCAGCTCCAAAAAGAAGGAGCCAAGCGCCTGGCCGCCGCCGAGTTCCTCGCTGGCACCCCGCTGCCGGTAGGCACTCAACGGGGCTGAAAAAAGCCGCTTGGCCAAGCGCGGCTTTTAGCGGAACATTCCCGGCGTGGAAACAGTTGCCGAAACAACCTTGCCGGACGCCAACGGGCGCTTTGGCGAATACGGCGGGCGCTACGTCCCCGAGACGCTCATGCACCCGCTGCAGGAACTGGAGGACGAATATTTTCGCGCGCAGAACGATCCCGAGTTTCAAAACGAGCTGCAATATTATCTGCGCGAGTTCTGCGGACGCCCCACGCCGCTCTACCACGCTGAGAGGCTCACCCGCGATCTCGGCGGCGCAAAAATCTACCTCAAGCGCGAAGACCTGCTGCACACCGGTGCGCACAAGATCAACAACGCGATGGGGCAGATTCTGTTGGCCAAGCGCATGGGTAAAACCCGCATCATCGCCGAGACCGGCGCGGGACAGCACGGCGTCGCCACCGCCACAGTCGCCGCGATGTTCGGGCTGGAGTGCGTCATTTACATGGGTTCGGTCGATTGCAAGCGGCAAGAGCTGAACGTGTTCCGCATGCGCATGCTCGGCGCGGAAGTCGTGTCGGTCGAGGCCGGTCAAAAGACGCTCAAGGAGGCGGTCAACGAGGCGATGCGCGACTGGGTCACGAACGTCCGGGGCACGCACTACATTCTCGGCACCGCCTACGGCGCGCACCCGTACCCGGTGATGGTGCGCAACTTCCAGCGCGTGATCGGCGACGAGGCACGCCGCCAGATTCTCGAGCAGGAGGAACGCCTGCCGGACCACCTCATCGCCTGCGTCGGCGGCGGCTCAAACGCGATCGGCCTGTTTTACCCGTTCCTCGGCGACAAGGCGGTGGCGATGACCGGCGTCGAGGCCGGCGGCGAGGGCATCATCGACGGCAAACACGCCGCTCGATTCCAGGGCGGCGGACTCGGTGTGCTGCAGGGCACGCGCTCGTTTGTGCTGCAGGATGAGGACGGCCAAATCCAACTCACGCACAGCGTCTCCGCCGGGCTGGACTACGCCGCCGTCGGCCCGGAGCACGCTTGGCTGCGCGACGCGGACCGCGTCCAATACACCTACGCCACCGACGCCGAGGCGCTGGCGGCATTCCAGCAGTTGGCCAAGCTCGAGGGCATCATCCCGGCGCTCGAGTCGAGCCACGCCATCGCCGAGGTCATCAAGGCCGCGCCGAAGATGAGCGCCGACCAAATCATCATCGTCAACCTCTCCGGCCGGGGCGACAAGGACGTCGCACAAGTCGCCGAGATGGGCATCCTCTGACGCGCTTGCAAGCGCCTGGCTTATCCACGATGAACGAGGCGGAGGAAATGAGGGTGGACAAATGGTTGTTCGCCGTGCGCCTGTTCAAGACGCGCGGCCAGGCGACGGAAGCCTGCCGCAGCGGCAAGGTTCGCCTCAACGACTCCCCGGCCAAGGCCGCCAAGCCGCTTCGTGTGGGCGACACGGTCAGCGTCCGCCAAAGCCCGATCACGCGCACGCTCAAGGTCGTTGGCCTCACCGGGCGGCGTGTCGGGGCCAAGCTCGTGGCCGACTTCGCCGAGGACAAAACGCCCCCGGCGGATTTGGAAAAACTGCGCCT
>DQOE01000202.1 GCA_015658765.1 Verrucomicrobiota bacterium
CCACCCGGCCCGGATATCCGCGCCGCCGCCGGCTTGGCCGATGCCGTGCAGTTTCGCACGGAGTCACTCCCAACTGACGCACCGCCGATCGGCAATGCGCTCGACCTTCCCGCTGCCATCGAGCGGGCGGTGCGCCAATCGCCGACACTGCAGGCCGCCTTGGCCGAAGTCCGAGTCGCGCAAGCCGATGCCCGCCAATCGCGGCTGTTGCCCAATCCGGTGTTGAGCGTCGTGTTCCGCTACCCGAAGGGCGGCGGCAGTCCGGTGACGGAGACCGGCTTGACAGCGGACTTGGCCGCCACGCTGCAAATGCCACGCCGCAATCGTGCCGCCGACAACCAACTCCGCGCCGCCAGCGCCCAGGCGATCGCCGCGGCGCTCGATGTCATTGCCGACACGGAAAAAACTTACCACACCGCCAACGCGCTGCGACAGGAAGTGGCTTTGCTAGGACAGGACGCTGGGCACGTCGATCGTCTGTTGCAAATTGCCCGGCACCGATTCGACGCCGGCGAAGCCACCCGACTGGATGTCGCCACACTTGAGGCTCGCCAATCCGAAACCCGCATCGATTTGCAGGAGCGCCGCCTGAAACTGGTCCGTGAGCAACTCACCCTCGCTCGACTGCTCGGCCAACCCTCAAGAGACACGGATTTGCAGCTGACCACGCCATTGCCGGTCGCTGCTCCCACTTTGCCGGAAGCGGACTGGTTGGCCGCCGCCCTTCACAACCGCCCGGAAATCCAGGCCGACCGCTGGCAACTGGCCGCACTCGAGGACGGCCGAGCACTCGCCCGCCTGGCTTTGCTCGAGAGCACCGCCGCCGGTTTGGACACCGAGCGCGAGGGCGACTGGTCGTTTGGCCCTTCGCTGACCGTGCCGCTGCCTCTGTTCGACTGGGGGCAGGCGCGCCGTGCTAAGGCCCGCGCTCTAGCCATCGGCGCACGGCATCGACTCACGCAAACCGTGCGGCGAACGGTGCAGGAAGTCCGGCAGGCGCACGCCGCGCAGGCCAAGCTCGCCGTTGCCGCCGCGCTGGCTCGCGAGCAGTTGACGCCGCTTCAGCAGCAACGGGTGGACTTGGCCCGCGCTGTTTACGAGAGCGGCCAGTCGGGGATCACGCCGCTGCTGCTGGCCGAGCTCGACCTGCAAAAAGCTCGATTGCGGTCTGTCCAGCTGGAGCTTCGGGCGGCCGTTGCCGCGATCGAGCTTCGCCGCGCCTCGGGAGGCGACGTAGTCAATTTCAATACAAAAACAACAACACATAAACAATGAAATCCATCTTCACATTTTTAACGATCGGCACGCTGGCTTTTTGGCTGACGGCCTGCAGCGACGCGCACGACCATGGCCACGCTCACGGCGGGCATGACGATCACGACGAGTCGCATGAGGGTGAAATCTCGCTCACTGCGGCGGCGATCGAGAATCACGACATCAGGATTGGCCAAGCGGAGCAGCGCGAGTTGCGCGAGACGTTTTCAGCCCCGGCGCGGCTGGCTTACAACGAGGACGCCCTGGCTCACGTCGGCACGCTGGTGAGCGGCCGCGTGTCGCGCTTGGCCAAGGGTGTCGGCGACCCGGTTGCCGCGGCCGATCTGCTGCTCGTCATCGACAGCGCCGAGCTTGGATCGGCGCAAAACGATCATTTGGCCAAGCTCGCCGAACTGGCCGCTGCCGCGACGGCGTTCCAGATTGCGGAGCAGTATTTTCAATCTGGCAAGGAGCTTTCCGCTGCCGAGGCGGTTTCACGCGCGGACGTGCAACAACGGGAGGTCGCCCTGGGCGTCGCCGAGGCCAAGTTCAAGTCAGCGCAGGCCGGCTTGAGCAGCGGGCGCAACCGGTTGCAACTGTTCGGCATGACCCAGCCCGACATCGCGCGACTTGAGGAGACCGGGGTGATCCGTCCGCAAGCCGAGATCCGCGCACCTATCGCCGGCACGGTGGTCGAGCGCGGCGTCACGCTGGGCGAGACGGTCAACCCGGAGCAGTCGCATCTGTTTGTCGTGGCTGATCTGCGCCAACTCTGGCTGCTCGTGGAGGTGCCGTCCGTGCAAGCCGCTGCGCTGAAAACGGGCCAGTCCGTGACGCTGACCGATCCGGCGACCGGCCGGATTGCCACGGCGGCGCTCGATTATGTCAGCCCGGTTGCTTCGCCGGGCGCGCGCACCATTCGGGCGAGGGCGGTCGTGGATAATCCGGATGGCTCGTGGCGGCCCGGGATGTTCGTCACAGCCAAGCTGCCGACTCGTGCAGAGGCCGCGCGGTCGGTCGCCGTCCCGGCCAAGGCCGTGCAGGACATCGGCGGGCAGCCGGTGGTGTTCGTGCCGGTACCGGGCGAGGCGAACACGTTCGAGGCGCGAGAGGTGGCGGTCGGCCCGGAGATCGATGGGTGGAGGCCGGTGAAGAGCGGCTTGGTGGACGGCGAGGCGCTCGTCGTTGAAGGTGGTTTCCTGCTGAAGGCTGAGTTGGGCAAGGCAATGGCCGGTCACGACCACTCGCACTAAAGGGAAGCCCGCATGATTGAACGAATTCTAAAATACTCCGTCGAGCGCCGTCATTGGGTGGTGGCGTTAACGCTCGTGGCGGCGTTGTTCGGTGCGTGGTCGTTGTCGCAGTTGCCGATCGACGCCGTACCGGACATCACCAACAAGCAGGTGCAAATCACCGTCGAGCACCCGGCGTTTTCCACGACCGACATCGAGCGGTTGGTGACGTTCCCGCTCGAGACGGCGCTCGCAGGCATCCCGGGGCTGGAGCACACACGGTCGATTTCACGAAACGGTTTTTGCCAGGTCACGGGGGTGTTCGACGACGCGGTGGACATTTATTTTGCGCGACAACAAATCAACGAGCGGCTCACCGCTGCGCGCGAGTCGTTGCCCTCGGGGATCAAGC
>DQOE01000152.1 GCA_015658765.1 Verrucomicrobiota bacterium
CTCGCGCTTGGCCCCGGCGGCCCGGTGACGATTGACGGGTTGTTCACCCGGAAAATGCTGAAGAGTGGCGGTTACGATTTCGTGAACGGCTGGGGAACCTTAGGCACGCCGTCCGTCGCGGCCAACTCGTCCGACACGGAAGTGCGCATCCCCGGCACCGCACGGCCGCATGCGGTGGTGGCGCACCCGTCGCCGACGCAGTACGTGGCGGTTGGCTGGCGCAGCCCGATCGATGGCATCGTGTCGGTGTCGGCCAGGATCGCCGACGCGCACAGTTGCGGCAACGGCGTCGAGTGGTGGGTGCAGCATCGAAACAGCCGCAGGGTGGGCAACCTCGGGCACGGCGATTTCGGGGTGAACGGCTCGTCGGAGTTAGCCGCCAAAACCGTGTCGGTGCGGGCAGGCGAAGTGATCCAACTCGCCATCGGGCCGAGGCAGGGCAACCACTCGTGCGACCTGACGCACGTTGACATGACCATCACCGAGACCGGCGGCGGCCGGCGCGTGTGGGATGTTGCCGCGGACATTTCCGGGAACATTCTCGAGGGCAATCCACTGAAAGACAGTCATGGCAACGCCGGCGTCTGGCATTTTTTCAGCGGCAACGTCGCGGACGTGACCAGGGCGTCCGGCGGCTCAATGACGGCACCGGCCGGGTCGCTGCTGGCGAGTTGGAAGGCGGAGACGGACGCGGCCAAGCGAACCGGCTTGGCCCGGCGCATTGAGGCGCTGGCCACCGGCACGGCACCGGCCAAGCCGGGTTCGCCCGACGCGATGTTGTTCAAGCACCTCCAAAAAATCCCGGTGCCGCGCCGCTACGGCAACGTGCTCAAATCGATCGTGCCGGACGAGCGGTTCGGGAAACATCCGCTTGGCCCGTCGGTGGTCACGGCGGACCTAATCGTGCAGGCGCCGGCGATTGTCGAGCTGCGCATCCCGGCGGAGTTGGCCGAGGGCCGGACGCTGGTGCTCTCCGGTGAACTCGACCCGGAGCACGGCCAGAAAGGCAGCGTCCAACTTACGGCCGGCTTGGCCAAGCCCGAGCCGCGCGGGCTCTCACCGGGACGGCCGATTGTCGTCGCCGCTGGCAGCGCAGCGGAGAAGCGGTTGGCTGCTGGCCTGGACGATTTCCGCGACCTGTTTCCGGCGTCGATTTGTTACCCGAAAATTGTGCCGGTGGACGAGGTGGTGACGTTGGCGCTGTACTTCCGCGAGGACGAGCCGCTGCAACGGCTCATGCTCAGCGACGAGCAAAAGGGGGAACTCGACCGGCTTTGGGACGAGTTGCTCTACATCACCAGGGAGCCGTTCAAGGTGGAGGTCGCGTACGAGCAGATCGTCGAGTTCTCGACTCAGGACCGGCCGGATCTAGTCATCGCGTGGAAGCCGTACAGGGAACCGCTGATGAAACGGGTTGCGGCCTTTCGCGAACGCCTCGAGGCGGACGAGCCGAGGCATCTTTACAGTGTGCTGGAGTTTGCGGGGCGCGCGTGGCGGCGGCCGTTGAGTGGTGAAGAGCAGGAGGGATTGCGGGCGTTGTATCGCGGATTGCGGGAGCGCGAGATTCCGCACGAGAAGGCGATTCAATTGACGATCGCCCGGGTGCTGACCTCGCCGGTGTTTCTGTATCGCCGTGAGAAAGCGGGTGGTGGCGCGAAGCCGGTGGCGGTGACAAACGCCGAGTTGGCCACGCGGCTGAGTTACTTCCTGTGGTCGTCGCTGCCGGATGCGGAACTGCGCCGCGCAGCCGCCGCCGGCGAGTTGACCGGCGACAAAACGTTGCTCGCGCAGACGCGGCGCCTGCTGCGCGACTCGCGCACGCGGCGCCTGGCCGAGCAGTTCACCTGCCAGTGGCTGCACATTCGCGGCTTCGACCAAAACGACGACAAGAACGAGAAGCTTTATCCGACGTTCCCGGAACTGCGCGGCGCGATGTACGAGGAGTCGGTTCGGTTTTTTGAGGACATGTTTCGCAACGACGGCCCGGTGCTGGATTTGCTGAGCGCCGATCACACGTTTCTCAACGAGCGCTTGGCCAAGTTCTACGGAATCGACGGCGTGATCGGAAGCAAGTGGAGGCGGGTCGATGGCGTGCAGGCCAGGGGGCGCGGCGGCGTGCTCGGCTTGGCCACGGTGTTGGCGGCCAACTCCGGCGCGTCGCGCACTAGCCCGATCCTGCGCGGCAACTGGGTTTACGAGACGCTGCTTGGCGAGCGCCTGCCGAGGCCGCCGGCCAACGTGCCGCAGTTGCCGGAGAGCGTGCCAAAAGGGCTGACCGCGCGGGAGTTGATCGAGCAACACAGTTCAACCCCCGGATGCGCCAAGTGCCACAAACTCATCGACCCGTTCGGTTTTGCTCTGGAGCAGTACGACGCCATCGGGCGGTTTCGGCCCAAGGCGGTTGACACGAAAACCAGGCTCGCGGACGGCACGGCCGTCGAGGGCATCGACGGACTGCGGCACCACTTGGCCACCGAGCGGCTCGACGATGTGCTGGCGCAATTCTGCCGCAAACTGCTTGGCTACGCGCTTGGCCGCGAGGTGGCGTTGTCCGACTTGCTGTTGCTCGAAGAAATGCAGAAGCGACTGAAGGCAAATGATTTCCGTTTCAGCGCAGCGGTGGAGGCGATCGTCACCAGCGGGCAGTTTCGCAAAATCCGAGGGCGTCTGGCCAAAGATGAGGGTTGATTGTGACCGCAACCAATTTAGCATGAACCGAAGGGCTGAACTCGATATGAACAGGATGCGTTACCAACTTTCCCGTCGCACGATGCTGCGTGGGCTGGGCGCGTCGATGGCGTTGCCGTGGATGGAATCGCGCCGCGTATGGGGCGACACCCGGCTCGCCGCGACGAAGGCCAGCGAGGCGCCGACCCGCATGGCCATCCTGTTTTCCGGCTGCGGTTATCACCGGGACGAATGGTGGGCCAAGGGCGAGGGTGCCGACATGGAGCTGGGCAAGGTGCTCAC
>DQOE01000191.1 GCA_015658765.1 Verrucomicrobiota bacterium
AACGCGCTGACCGACGACGAGCATCCGTGCCAAATCCTGACCGACATCTTCACGTTTCAGGAACGGCGCGGCCCGATCCGGGGCAAGGTGGTCACCTACGTCGGCGACGGCGCGTGCAACGTGCCGGTCTCGTGGGTACACGCGGCGGCGGCGCTGGATTTTGAATTGCGGATCGCCGCGCCGGCGGAGTTTCAGCCAAGCGCGGAAACCTTGGCCAAGGCCGGTGGGCACATTGTATGCACAGAGGACGTGCGCTCCGCTGTCGAGGGGGCGGACATGGTTTACACCGACGTTTGGGTGTCGATGGGGATGGAAGCCGAGGCGAAGGCGCGCTTGGCCAAGCTGGCCGGTTACCAGATCAACGGCGGGTTGATGTGCCTGGCCAAGCCGGATGCGCTGGTGATGCACTGCCTCCCCGCCTATCGCGGGAAGGAGATCGACGCGGAAACATTTGAGGCGCATGCCGACACGATTTTCACCCAGGCCGAAAACCGGCTGCACACCCAGAAGGCCATCCTCGCTTGGTTGGCCGGTTAATTCCGTTGCCAAGAGCGCCCTGTTGGTGGGACACTCCGCGTGATGTCGAGCGCAGAAAAACCAAAGCGAATCAACGTCCGCCGGCCGGACATCATGGAGAAGGTCAAGGCCGAGGTCGTGATGCATTACCGCAGCGAACTGGTCGAGCACCTCCGTGCCAATGGCTGCACCTTCGCGTATGGTAACACCGGCATCCACTTGGCCAAGGAGTTCGGTTTTTGCTACGGCGTCGAGCGGGCGATCGACCTGGCCTACGCCGCGCGGCGGCATTTCCCCAAGGAACAGCCGGTCTACATTCTCGGGGAGATTATTCACAACCCGCATGTCAACGAGCAGATTCGCAACATGGGGCTGACTTTTCTTTCCGGTGGCCACCAGGCCGCCAGCATCGATGACCTCGGCAAGGGCGACCCGGTGGTGATCCCGGCGTTCGGCACGGAGGTCGGAGTAACCGATCTCCTCAACGAACGAGGCTGCACGATCATCGACGCCACCTGCGGCGACGTGATGAGTGTTTGGAAACGCGTCCGCCAAAATGCCCGCGACCAGGTCACCAGCATCATCCACGGCAAGGCGTGGCACGAGGAAACCAAGGCCACCAGTTCCCAGGCCAAGGCGTATGAAAACGGCCACTACCTCGTTGTGTTTGACCTCGACGATACGGACTACGTTTGCCGCTACATCACCAAGGGCGGCGACCGCGAGGCGTTCCTGAAGAAGTTCGATGGCGCCTACTCCGATGGCTTCGACCCGGACAGGCACCTCAACACCATTGGCTTGGCCAACCAGACTACCATGCTACGTAGCGAAACCGAGGAGGTGCAGCGGCGACTGCGTGTCGCCATGGCCGAGAAGCACGGCGAAGATGCACTCGACGAACATTTCCGCTACTTTGACACTATTTGCGGTGCGACACAGGAGCGGCAGGATGCCCTTCGTGACCTGCTCAATCGTCCGATGGATTTACTGTTGGTCGTCGGCGGCTACAACTCGTCCAACACATCGCACCTCGCCGAGATGGGCGAGGAAAAGCTGCCAACCTATTTCATCAAGGACGTCAGCGAAATGGAGTCGGCGGAACGGCTCCACCATTTCCTGCACCACAAACATGAGATGGCGGTCGCCGAAAACTGGCTGCCGCTCAATGGCGAACTGACCTTCGGCGTCACCGCCGGCGCCTCCTGTCCGAACAATATCGTCGAGGAAATAATCCTGCGGGCTTACGAATTGCGCGGTGCTTCGGCCGACGAGGTGCTCGGCTCCATCAATGCGGAGAGCGCTTCCGATGTGGCCCGATAAAGGATGCCCTGCAACTGCGAAGAACTCGAGTCCCGCGAGCGCGATGCCCTCGCACCTTATGCGCAGTTTAGCGTGTATTCACGGGGCCGAAATGTCCACGAGCCGCCTCCGGAGTGGCGCACACAATACCAGCGCGACCGCGATCGGATCATCCACTCCCGGGCCTTTCGGCGACTCGACTGCAAGACACAGGTTTTCTTGAGCGGCAGCGGCGACCACCTGCGCACGCGGCTGACACACACGATGGAGGTCGCCGCCATCGCCCGGAACATCGCCCGCGCGTTGCGACTCAACGAGGATCTCACCGAGGCGATCGCGCTTGGCCACGACCTTGGCCACTCCCCGTTCGGCCACTCCGGCGAACAGGCGCTCGACGACCTGATGCGCGACCACGGCGGCTTCGAGCACAACAAACAGAGCCGCCGGGTGGTGGAGTTGCTCGAGCACAAGTATCCCGCCTTTCCCGGCTTGAACCTCACGTGGGAAACACTCGAGGGCCTGGCCAAGCACGACACCGTGCCCGAGCCGCCGCTTGGCCAAGCGGCCACCGAGTTTCACCACTCCTCGCTCGAGGCCCAGGTGGCCGACCTCGCCGACGAGATCACCTACTACAGCCACGACCTCGACGACGGACTCGACTCCGGCCTGCTCACCGAGGAACAACTGGAGCGTGACATCGACTTTTGGCGGGACGCCTCCGGGCGCATGCGCTCGGAACACGGCGACTTGGCGGACGAGTGCCGGCACTATTTCATCATCCGCTGCCTGATCGACGACCAGGTGCACGACGTCGTCCACACGACCGAGGGCAACATCGCCGAA
>DQOE01000269.1 GCA_015658765.1 Verrucomicrobiota bacterium
ACCAGCGCCAACGGCAGCACGATGCACACCACCGCCCGGAATGAGCGGTAGCTGGCAAGGCAAAGCAGCGCCACGGCGACGTACACGTAGATCAGAATTGGGAACTGCGCCGCCTCGACGACCTCGTTGGTCGCCGCCATCACGCCGGCGTTGCCCCCGGCCAAGTGGAACTGTGTTTTTACCGCATACCGGAATCCCAGCCAATCCTCCAATACACTTAGATTTTTAGTTCCGGTTTGTTCGTTGAACGCCTTTTCGTTGAACGCCTTCACCGCGGCGACAACGCGTCGCAACGTTTCCGCCTTGTGATCCTCGAGAAACACCATCACCGGCAACACGCTGCCGTCGAGATTGGTGAGGCCGGTCGATGTCTCCACGCGCCCGACCGCCTGCGCCAGCATTTCGCGGTTGTACGGCAGCACACGCCACTTGAGGCTGCCCTCGCTGTAGCCGGAATTGATCGTGCGCGCGATGCCGGCCAAGCCCATGACATTTTTCACTCCCTCGACGTTGGCCAAGTGCCACTCGAAACGGTCGAGCAACTCCATCACCGCGTAGTCCACCGAGCCGTCCTTCACCGTCTCGGTGAACGCGATGAAAATATCGACGCCAAGGTTGAAGTTGCCGGTGATCATCGCGCTGTCGAGATTGTAACGCGACTCCGGCCGCAACTCCGGCACGCCCTCGTGCAGGTCGCCGACCTCCACGCGCATGGCCTTCGAAAAGCCAAGCCCAAACATCACCGCGCAAACGGCAACCAGCGCGACCGACACTTTTGGCCCGGATAAATACGCTGCTGCATGCCAGATTTTACCCGTCCACAATTTGCGCCTAGCCACGCTCTCGCGGTATCCGGCGCGGGGTTTCTGGTACGACAACAGCAACGGCAACAGCAGCAGATTCGTCAGGATAATCGCCGCCACACCGATGCTCGCGGCGATGGCCAACTCACGAATCGTCGGCACCGGGATGAGCAGGATGGTGATAAACCCGATCGTGTCCGTGATCAACGCCACGCTGCCCGGCACGAGCAGCTGCCGGAATGCACTGCGCGCCGCTTCGAGCGAGTCGCTGCCCGCAAACAGCTCGGCGCGAAACGCCCGCACCATCTGCACGCCGTGGCTCACGCCGATCGCAAAAATGAGAAACGGCACGAGGATCGACATCGGGTCGATGCCGTAGCCAAGCCGGTTCAACAGGCCAAGCTGCCACGCCACCGCCGAGATCGAGCAGCCCAGCGGCAGCGCCGCAAACCAAAACGACTGCGCATAAAACCAGACCAGCAGCGAAGTCAGCACCACCGTCACGCCAAAGAAAAACACCACGTTGAGCGCCCCGTCGCGGACGTCACCCATCACCTTGGCGAAGCCTATGATGTGCACGCTGACGGCATCCGACTCGTGCTTCACTCGCAACGCCTCCAGTCGCTTGGCCAAGGCGAAGGTGTCGAGCCGCTCGCCAGTGCCCGGATCGATGTCGAGCAGGTTGGCCATCACCATCGTGCCGTTGAATGAGTCGGTCACGAGCCGCCCCATGTAGTTTGACTTGAGCGCGTTCTCTCGCACCTTGGCCAAGCCTGCGGGCGTCGGCGTGAAGTCGGACGGCACAACGTTCCCGCCGGTGAAGCCATCCTCGACGACCTCGGTGAACCGGACATTCGGCGTGAAGAGCGACGTGACACTCGACTGGTCCACACCCGGCATGCCGTACATTTCCTGCGTCACCGCCTCAAGCGTTGTAAAATATTCCGGCGTGAAAATGTCGCCCTCCCTCGCCATCAGCGCGATCATCACGCGGTTGGCTCCGCCGAACTGCGACTGATATTTTGTGAACGTCCCGATGTAGGGGTGCCCCTGCGGGAGTTGCTTCTCGAAGCCGGCGTCGATCTTCGTTTGCGTGGCAAACCCAAACAACACCACCGTGGCCAGCAGGAAAATAACCAGTAACAATTTGCGACGACCGAACACCCACTGCTCCACTCGTGCTGCGAAACCGGTGCCGCTCATTTCGCCGCCTCCATTTTTAGGTCGGCCAACTCGAGCCGATGCACGCCCTTGTCACTTGTCAGCAGCACGCCTCCGTCAGCGGCCTGCCACAGGCTGGTCGCCGTGGCCGACTCAGCACCCGGCATGGTGGCCAAGCGGAACGAGCGCCCCTCGTCGGCGCTGACCAGCAGTTGACCGGCGGCGGCGGTGAGCACGAGCCGGCGGTCGGCCAAGGCCAAGCCGCCGTGTAATAGCGACTGCGTTGGCGACTCGACCTGTTTCCACGCCTTTCCGTCTTCGCTGCGAAAGATGTTGCCGCGCAAACCGAACACCACCGCACCGCCCTTGGCCAAGGGCAGCGTGCCGAAGAACGTGCCTTCGTACGGCGTCGCCAGCGGTTCCCAGCGCTTGGCCCGGTCGCCGCTACGCCGTACGGTGCCAAACTCGCCGGTCAACCACAGGCCGCCGTCCGGCGCGGGGATGATATGGCTCAAGTGCGGGTCGTCGTCCTGCTTCGTCTCGACCCATCTTTCGCCGCCGTCGCTGGTCGAGAGAAACTTGCCATACGAACCAACGATGAAGCCGGTCTTGGCGTCGAGAAAAAGAATGTCGAGGTAGGCGGTCTCGGGGTCATTTTCGGCGTTGGCCTTGGCCCATGTTTCGCCGCCGTCGCCGGATTTCAAAATCACCGACTGATGGCCGACCGCCCAGGCAGTTTGGTCGTCAATGAGAAACACGCCGGTGAGCGTGCGGCGGGTGGGCGCGGCGACCTGTTGCCAGTTTTTGCCGCCGTCGGTCGATAGCAAAATGTGACCGCGCTCACCGACGGCCAAGACGCGTTCGCCCCAGCCGTGCACGTCCAGCAACAGCGAGCGCTTGGCCAAGCGCGCCGGGATGGCATTGCCATCGACTGGCTGCGCGGCCGGCTTGGCCAAGGCGATGAACAACAGCGCAACGACCGCCAAGCCGCAACAAAACAAACGGGCCGGGGCGAACCCCGGCCCGTCATCGGGTTGGTTGGGTTGGTTGGGGATTTTACTCACCAATCAATTGTTTGCTCAACGGCGGCCGTGACGCCGCAACGCCGCCGGCGTGTAGTCACCCGACTCGGAGCGAAACGAAAAATCGTACATATCATTTTCGTTATCCAAGCCGTGCGCAAGGTAGCGACCGGACAAAAGGTCTATGTGCACCTCGAGCGTGGTCCAGAAACTGAGGATGTCGTAGTAGTTGATGCTGTGCCCCTCGGACACGCGCCACAGCCGGCCCCGGTTGTCGTACTGATCCACGACCAGCACGCCCCAGCTATCCTCGTCCACATAAAACCGGCGCTTGGCATAAATGTGGCGCTTGCCTTCCTTGAGCGTGGCCTCGACGACCCACACACGGTGCAACTCGTAGCGAGTGTGTTCCTGGTTGATATGCATCGGCGTGACGATGTCGGCCACTTTCAGGCTGTCGCTGTGCAGCTTGTAGGAATTGTACGGGACGTAAACTTCCTTCTTGCCGATGCGCTTCCAGTCGTAGCGGTCGATTCCGCCGTTGAACATGTCCAACTGGTCGCTGGTGCGCATGCCGTCTGACGCTGTGCCGGGGTTGTCGTAGGCGACCTGCGGTGCGCGGCGCACGCGACGCTGGCCGGTGTTGTACACCCAAGCGCGACGTGATTCCTTCACCTGGTCGAGCGTCTCGTGCACCATGAGAATCGTCCCTGCCAAGCGGGCGGGTGCGGTGACTTTTTGTTCAAAGTAAGCCAGCACATTGCCGACGCTGTCCGTGGTGGCGCCGGGCTGGTGGTAGTTCCACATGAACTTTTCCTCGAGCTGCACCAGCGTGTAATTGCCGGTGCGGGTCGGGGCAACCTGCGCAACTTTGCGCAACCCGCCGAGGCCTCGGTAACGCAGCAAGTGGTTCCAGATCACCTGCTGTCCGTTCTCAGGCAACGGAAACGGGATGCCACGGGCGGCGCCGGTCACGCCGTTGCCGCCGTCCGCCAGCTTGGCGGAGCCGACGTTGGCCTTGGTGGCGTCGTAAATATCCTGCGGCGCGGAGGCGCTGCGGCGCGTGGGATACACCGGCATCTTGTAAGTGGAGGC
>DQOE01000288.1 GCA_015658765.1 Verrucomicrobiota bacterium
ACCTCGTCCATCTGGTCGATCCGGCCGTGGCACTCCACACAGCTCACGCCCCGGTTCACATGCACTGAGTGGTTGAAATAGACGTAATCCGGCAGCTTGTGAATCTGCACCCACTCGACTGGCTTGTTCGCGTCCTTGTAACTGGCCCGTACAGGCTCAAGCTTGGGGTCATCGGCCCTCACCGCGCTGTGGCAATTCATGCAGGTGTCGGCCGCCGGCACGTTCGAGTACCACGACTTCTCCACCCCGTCATGGCAGTACCGGCAGTCGAGACCCAACTGCTTCACGTGAATGGAATGCGAAAAGGGCACCGGCTGGGTGGGTTGAAACCCGACCCGGGTGTACTTGGGCGTGAAATAATAGTTCAGACCAGCCGTTACCACTCCCCCAATGAGCAAAAGGCCAAATATTATTTGGCCCGGCAACCTGTTGGTCCATCTCGGAAAAACGTCAGACATCCAACAAAGCGCGGTAGTTTATTGATGACACAAAGCTCGGGCAAGCGAATTAGTGAATAATTTCACAAGCGGTCGCTTCTCCGCATTTCTCCGTGGCTTTTTCCACATCGAATCCTGATCCAAACTGGCCGGGCTCAAGCGTGGAGGCGAGGGCCGGAATCGAACCGGCGATAGAGCTTTTGCAGAGCCCTGCCTTACCACTTGGCTACCCCGCCAGCCAGCGGACGCGGCATCTTAGGGCTCAATGGCCGTCATTCAAGTTTTTAGTGAAACAGGAATCACTTTTGGCATGCAAAACGCCAAAAAGATCAGACAAGAAGATCGGAGACGACATCCGGTTCGTTAACGCCCACGAGCCGTTCATCCAACCCGTTCTGCCTGACAGACAGGTGAGAACAGTCTAGACCAAGTAAATGTAGCAACGTCGCATGCCATTCCGGCACGCTCACGGTTTTTTCCACCGCTTTCAGGCCAATCTCGTCCGTGGACCCGTGGGTGTAGCCGCGCTTGAGCCCGGGGCCAGCCATCCAGGTGACCATGGCGTTTTTGTTGTGATCCCGACCTGAGTTTGCCTCGTTTTTTTTGCCATCCAGCTGTGCAATCGGCAGGCGCCCCATCTCCCCTCCCCACGCCACGACCACCTCATCAAGCAAACCGCGTTGCCGAAGATCGGTCAGCAACGCCGCCGTTGGTTTGTCGGTGCGCTCGCACGCACCGCGCAGGCCTGACTTCAGGCTGGTGTGGTTATCCCAAATCTGACCGTCTATGAACAATTGCACGAATCTCACCCCTCTCTCGACCAATCGGCGAGCGATTAGGCAGCGGCGACCATACGAATCGGTTTTGTCCTCGCCAATGCCGTACATGGCCTTGGTGGCGAGGCTTTCCTTGGACAGATCGAGTGCCTCAGAAGCCTCGATCTGCATACGCGCGGCCAGTTCGTAGTTGGCGATCCTCGCACCAAGACTCGGCTGGTGAGGCCGACGCCCGAGATGGATTCGATCCAGTTCGCCAATCAAGTCCCTCTCAAGGTCTATCATCTGATCCGGAACATCCTTGCCGGGATGAAGATCCAGCACCGGCGCCCCGGTCGATCTAAAACGAGTGCCCTGGCAAACGGGAGGCAGATAACCGGACTGCCAGTTTTGAGTCCGGTTGATGGGCGGCCCCTTGGAATCTTCGAGAACCACGTAGGCCGGCAGGCTTTGGCTCTCGCTGCCGAGCCCGTAGCTCACCCATGCGCCCAACGACGGGTGCCCGGGAAACAACCGGCCGCTGTGGATGTTAAACAACGCCGGCTCATGTGTGATGCTGGTGGTGAACATCGATCGAATCATCACCACTTCGTCCACGCATTGCGCAAAGTGGGGCATTACCTCGGACACCCACATGCCGCTTTGGCCATGCTGCGCAAACTCAAACGGGCTTCGCAACAACGCGCCGGCAGACTGCGGGTTCTCCACTTCACCGGCGATTTTGCTGAAGTAGGATTTGCCATGGTTGCGGGTCAACTCCGGCTTGGGGTCAAACAGATCCATCTGGCTCGGCCCACCGTTCATGAACAGGTGGATCACTGCCTTGGCCTTGGGATGGAAGTGAGGCTGACGCGGTTTGAGGTCGAACACCTGTTCCGGCGCGGCACCCTGTGTCGCCTCGGCCCTGGCCCCGGGCAGATCCCTACCCAGCAGCGACAACAACGCCGCTTGGCCAAGCCCGCCGCCCATGTGCTGAAAAAAGCGGCGGCGTGACGTTTTGCCTGTCCTCGGTGCGTTCACAACTCAAAAAAACTAGTCCACATAGATAAACTCTGCAGCATTAAACAGCGCGTGACAAAATGCCTGTAGCGCCTGGTTTCCATCGCGCTTGGCCAGGGGGCCAAGTTTGCGCTTGGCCAAGTCGATCTCCTTTGCGCTTGCCTCGCGGCCGAGCGCCAGTCGAAATGCATGTCTCATTTTCTCACTGAGGACGCCTGGCTTTTCATGGCTCACCCGCTCTGCAAACGCGTTGGCCAAGCGACGCAGCAACTCGTTGTTCATCAGGTGCAACGCCTGGGTGACCACGTTTGATTCCGGCCTTTCAACACAGTTCGGGCTCATGACCGGCAGATCGAAACTGGCCAGCAGCGTCGGCACCTCGGTTCGACGCTGACGCAAATACACACTGCGCCGCCATGTCCCATCTTTAGGCTTTGCCATCACAAGCCCCTGCCCGGAAACATCGACCGGGTCGGCCGGACCGAACTGCTCCCAACGCAGTCGCCCTGCCAATGCCAGCATTGAGTCACGCAGTGCCTCGCCCTGCAATCGGAGAAGAGGCATGCGCGACCATAGTTTGTTTTGAGGATCCGACTCCATCCGTTCAGCGGAAACCCGGGACGTTTGCCGATAGGTGCGCGAGGTCATTATCAGTCGCTGCATCCGCTTGATGCTCCATTCGACCCCGACGAATTCCGTCGCCAACCAATCGAGCAACTGCGGGTGGCTTGGCCTTTCCCCCGCCTTGCCAAAATCACCCAGCGTCCGTACCAAGCCCCGGCCAAAATGATGTTTCCAGAGCCGGTTCACCATCACCCGGGCCGTTAACGGGTGATCGCCTTTCGTCAACCACCTGGCGAAAGCCAACCGGCGGCCAGTCTTGCCACTTCCCGGCCATGGCGGTTTTGCACGAAACGTTTCACCGGGGGGAACCAGCGCCCTTGGCAAACCGGGCTCGATCAATTCACGCGGCTCCAAATAACCACCGCGGTTGAGCAGATAGGTGGGCGACGGCTGGCCTCGATCCCACAGCGCCCGCACCATGGGCTGCTCGATTCGTTTTTTTTCAGCCGCTTCAAGTGCCTTCTTTTTGGCTTCCTCATCCAGTTCCTTATTGGCCTTGATCGCCGCCACTTCGGCATCCACCGCCGCCTTGTTTTCACGCCAACGTTTCAATTCCTCCGGATGGCCCAATGGCAGGCGCCGCTTGCTAGGGCTCAGCCAGTCGTGCTCGTCGAAGGCACCCTTGAAAATCGCCCGCAACCTGAAGTAGTCCGCCTGCGACACCGGATCGAACTTGTGCGAATGGCATTTGGCACAGTGTAACGTCAAGCCCAACACGGACGAACCGAGCACGCGCATCTCGTTATCGATGTGGTCCTGCCGGTCCGGAACGAAGTTGGTGATGTTGGCATTCGTCCCGTCCTCGACCATGCGTAAAAAACCGGTCGCCACCAGCCGGTCGAGATGTTCCTCTGTGAACGCGTCGGCATCCTCATAATTCGCCAACTCATCGCCGGCAATTTGCTCCAACAAAAACAAGTCATACGGCTTGTCCGAGTTCAAAGCACGGATGACATAATCGCGATAACGATACGCCCACGGCCGCAACGTATCAGCGTGCTGTATTCCTTCCGAGTCGGCGTAACCGGCAAGGTCGAGCCAATATCGTGCCCAACGCTCACCGTAGGCGGGTGATGCCAGCAATCGATCAACCAACTGCTCATAGGCATCCGGGCGCTTATCCGCAACAAACGCATCAACTTCCTCGGGCAAAGGCGGCAAGCCGATCAGATCAAAGTAAACCCGCCTAGCCAACTCGTGCTTGGGCGCCTGCCCGGCCAACTCCAATCCCGACTTAGTCAAGCGCTCGGACACAAACGCGTCAATAGGATTGGCCACAGCCTCTTGGCCAAGCGCAGGCACCTCCGGACGCTTGGGAGATTGAAACGACCAGAACTGACGATCCTGCTCGGATATCAGTGGCTCCCGTGGCCGCCCAGATTCAGCCACAGGCATTCCGGCGGCAATCCAGTCGCGAATGGTTTCCAGTTCCCCCTCTCGTACCGGCTTTACACTGGCTTTGACCAGATCCCGCTTGGGCGGCATTTCGCCCTTTGTGATTTTCTGGACCAGCAGGCTGCCATCGGGATCACCCGATTTTACAACCGGCCCATCCTTGCTTCCCTTCAGCAGCGACTCGACCGTGCGCAAATCCAGGTCCGCCTTTTGTTCCTGCCGACCATGACACGCCGCACAGCGCAAATGCAGGATGGGAAGCACATCGTGTTGGTTGACCGGCTCCGCTACGCTATCGGCCTGGCCAAGCGTCCGCAGAACAAAAATCAACAGCAACAGCCTGCCAACGAACTCAACCCTGTGCTGTGACGCAAACATTTTCAGTGAAGCAACTTGGGTAACGCAACCCAGCGTGAATGTCCAGTTGCATCCCTGCCAGCTGAATGCTACCGCTGTCCAGGCGGTAAAATGAAGATCACTGACATCGAATGCCATGTCCTGCTCGTCCCCGACGTCCGAACCGATGCCACCTCCTCGGCACAGGACGACATCGTCGTGTTCGTGCACACCGACGAGGGGATCACCGGCGTGGGCGAGAGCGACGTCAACCCGTGGATCGCCCGAGCCTGCATCGAGGCTCCCAGCACACACTCCATGGGCCTTGGCCTCAAGGAAATGCTCATTGGCGAGGACCCACTCGACACCGAGCGGCTGTGGCAAAAACTTTACGTTGGAAGCTGCATGAACGGACGACGCGGCGCGGTCATCAACGCCATCGGCGCCATCGACATGGCCCTTTGGGATATCAAGGGCAAAGCCGCCGGCAAACCGACGTGGCAACTCCTCGGCGGCACCCCGCGCGACGCCATCCAACCGTACGCCTCCCTGCAACCCAACGGAAACAGCTTTGAGGAATACCGCGACTCACTCGTGGAATGGGTGTTGCGCGCCCGCGACATCGGCTTCCGCGCCGCCAAGCTCGAGATCACCCTGTTCGGCCCCTACAACCACAG
>DQOE01000420.1 GCA_015658765.1 Verrucomicrobiota bacterium
CAACTTCGCCTCGCTTGGGAGGCTGGCGATTACATTCTCGAGGCCGCCGCCGAGCCGACTTTCGCTGAGCCGGAGACGATCGTACTCACCGACGGCCAGGCGGAGCATATCATCAAGCCAGGCGGCGACCATCCGCATCGTTTCTTCCGCCTCCGCACCCCCTAGCCGCACGCTTGCGCTTGGCCAAGCGCTTGCGCAAAACTCGGCGCGTGAATTTCGTGACCCACCTCGAGTGTGCTGACTGCGCCAGGCGTTACCCCTCTGGCCAGCCGCACAACCTCTGCACCGACTGCCACCGGCCGCTTTGGGTGCGCTACGACCTCGACCGGGTACGCGAGCAGTTCCCGCGTGAGTCGCTTGCCGGCCGGCCAGGCGACCTGTGGCGTTACCGCGAACTGCTGCCGTACGCCGACGGGGACAACATCGTGTCACTCGGCGAAACCGCCACGCCGATTCTAACTGCTGCGCGGCTTGGCGCGGAGCTGGGCCTGGCCCATCTGCAAATCAAGGACGAGAGCCGTCTCCCCACCGGCAGCTTCAAGGCGCGCGGCATGGCGATGGCGATCACCATGGCCAACGAGTTTGGCCTCCGGCGCGTCGCCTGTCCCACCGCCGGCAATGCCGGGGGCGCGATGGCCGCCTACGCGTCGCGGGCCGGGATGGAGTCGTTCGTGTTCATGCCGGACGACACGCCGGTCATCAACCTGAAGGAAACGCACCTCGCCGGCGCGCGGGTGTATCGCGTGAATGGCTTGATCAACGACTGCGGCCGCCTCGTCGGCGAAGGCCGGGAGCCGATGGGCTGGTTTGACCTCTCGACGCTCAAGGAGCCGTATCGCATTGAGGGCAAAAAAACGATGGGCCTCGAGCTGGCCGAGCAGCTTGGTTGGGAGTTGCCGGACGTCATCCTGTACCCGACCGGCGGCGGCACCGGGCTGATTGGCATGTGGAAGGCGTTTGCCGAGCTTGAGGCCATCGGCTGGCTGCCAAGTGGCAAACGGCCGCGCATGATCGCCTGCCAGAGCGAAGGCTGCGCGCCGATTGTGCGGGCATTCGAGGCCGGCGAAAAACACGCGCCGCCTTTTGAGAACGCCCATACCGTGGCCAGCGGACTGCGTGTGCCGGTGGCGGTCGGCGATTTCATGATTCTCGATGCCGTCCGCGAGAGTGGCGGCTGCGCGGTGACTGCACCGGAGAGGTGCATCGCCGGCTGGATGGAGCGCCTGGCCAGGCTCGAGGGCCTGGGCATCTGCCCCGAGACTGCGATCTGCATGGGTGCCCTCGACCAACTGCTGGCCAGCGGCGCCATCCGGCCAAGCGAAAGCGTGCTCGTCTTCAACACCGGCGGGGCAATGAAATACCCCGACCTCATCGAGGAACCCGCCCGCCACATCGACCTTGGCCAAGCGCCCGACTGGCAAGCCATCGCCGAAGGTTGAACCGAATGCCGATTCCGAGTATCCAGAGTTCCGCATGCTCGCAACCCATTTTAAAACAATGAAACCTCTACACATAATTATTGTTGTCGGTCTGGTTTTGGTCGGCGGTTGTGCCACCCCGACGGAGACCGGCTTGGCCAAGCGCACCGCTGTCCCGGCAAGCGACAAGGGGCCACGGCTGATACAGGCCGGGCCGATGATCGGCCATGTCGGTACGCACGGTGCCAAGGTTTGGATACGCACCAAGCGTGGCTCGACGCTCACGGCCAAGGCGGCCCAAGGCGGCAAGCCGCGAAACCGTCTCTCCGTCGAGGACTTGGGCAACGGTTTCTCCGTGCTGCATTTTTCGCGCTTGGCACCGGTCGCCGACACGCGAGTGCTGCTGACCGTCGAGCGTGCGGGCAGCGCCACCGAGACGGCGGAGGTCGCCTTCCGCACGGCGGCGGTGCCATCGGAAACCGGCAAGGTGCGAATCGCCTTTGGCTCGTGCAGCAAGGTGTCGCAGTTCAACAGCGGGCCAATCTACAAGGCGATCGCCGCCGAGCAGCCGGACATGGCGCTGTTTATCGGTGACAATTCCTACTTCATCGTTGCCGATGGCAGCGACAGACATTTCAACACCACCGGCCCGACGGGTGACTGGTCGTCGCCCGAGGCGATGACGGCGCGCCACCTCACCACCCGCATGCACCCCGACCTGCAGTCGATGTTCCGCTCGGTGCCGAGTTACGCCGTGTGGGATGACCACGACTACGGCCCAGACAACGCCGACCGCACACTCGGTCTGCGTGAGGAGGCGACGACGGTGTTTCGCCAAATGTGGGCCAATTCCGACTACGGTACCGACAGTGTCCCTGGCATTTTCAGTTCGTTTCGCAACGGCCCGGTTGAGGTGTTCCTGCTGGACGATCGCTACTACAAATATTCGCCGCAGAAACACAAGGATGTCACGATGGCAACCGGCGAAATCTGGGGCAGGGCGCAGACCGACTGGCTGCTCGACGGCCTCAAGCGCTCGACCGCGCCGGTCAAGCTCATCGCCAATGGCACGCAGGTCATCACACGCAGCACCGGCGGCGAGGGGCATCGGCGGGAGGCGCAGAACGAGTTGCAGCGGCTGATCGATCACATCGAAAAACACCGCATCGATGGCGTTATTTTCCTTAGTGGTGATCGCCATTACAGTGAGTTGCACTACGAGGCGCGCGACGGCCATCCGCCGCTGCTTGAGTTCACCAGTTCGCCGCTGCAGCAGGCTCAAAAAGTTGGGCCACTCAAAAACCGGCCCAACACATTTCGGCTTTGGGGGCTGAAAGGTAACAGCTACGGGTTGGTGACGGTGGACATCCCGGAACCGGGCAAGGGTACCGTTCGGCTCGAGGTGCGCACTGAGGCCAACACCGTGCCGGTGGTCGAGAACACCCGCTGTTCCTCCGCCTGGCAACTCAGTGATTTGCGCTATTGAAATTTCCTAAGCACATCCAACTCGCACTAGGTTTCTTAATCGCCCTGCTGTCGCAGCCGGTTGGCCAAGCGGCTGAGAGTGTGAGCAGGCCAAATGTGTTGTTCATCGCTGTTGACGATCTCAATGACTGGGTAGGCGTGCTTGGTGGGCATCCGCAGGCGCGGACGCCGAACATGGATCGCTTGGCCAGGCGCGGCCTGCTCTTCACCAAGGCTTACTGTTCCGCGCCGAGTTGCAATCCGTCGCGCTCGAGTTTGCTCACCGGCTTGCGGCCGTCGACCACCGGCATTTACGCCAACGCCCACGATTGGCGGCAGGCACCCAAACTGAAAGGTGCCGTCACGCTGCCGCGCCATTTCAGGAACAACGGCTACCTCACGCTTGGCACCGGCAAGCTGTTTCATGCGCACACCTTTTTTGACAAAAAAAATCTCAGCGGTTACCCCGACCCCGATGCGTGGGCTGATTATTTTCCGTCCAAGACCCAGCAGATGCCCAGGGAAGCCGTGCCGGAAAAGTGGCCGGTCAACAGCAGTCAAAAATTTTACGGCGGCCACTTCGACTGGTCGCCGCTGCAGATTCCCAATGATGAAATGGCTGACGCCAAGGTCGTCTCGTGGGCTGCCCGGCAACTGGCCAAGTCGCACGAGCAGCCGCTGTTTTTGTCGGTCGGCATTTATCGGCCGCACGTGCCGTGGTACGCACCCCAGAAATATTTCGACCGCTTCCCGCTCGAAGAAGTCCAGTTATCCAAACATTTGCCGGACGATCTCGACGACATCCCCGCCGCCGGGCAGGCGATGGCCAAGCGGCAATGGCACAAATGGATCACCGAAAACGGCCAGTGGAAAAAGGCGGTGCAGGGCTATCTCGCCTCGCTGTCCTTCGCCGACGACATGGTGGGTGAACTGCTCGACGCGCTCGACAACGGCCCGATGGCCAACGACACGCTGATCATTTTCTGGGGCGACCACGGCTATCACCTCGGCGAAAAGGAGAACTGGGAAAAGTTCGCCCTGTGGGAGGACACGACCCACGTGCCGCTCATCATCGTCGACCCGCGTCGCACCCAGCCCGGCACTCGCTGCGAGTCGCCGGTGAGCCTGCTCGACCTTTACCCGACGCTCGTCGAGTTGTGCGGGCTTGGCCTCCCACCGCAGATGCTCGAGGGGCGCAGCTTGGCCAACCGCCTCACCAAGCCGGGTGCGAAAAGTAGACGCGTCGCCGTCACCACGCAGGGCAGGGGCAATCACGCCGCGCGCTCGAGCCGCCACCGATACATCCGCTACGCCGACGGCAGCGAGGAGTTGTACGACCACAAAACCGACCCGCACGAGTGGAACAATCTTGCCGGTGACCCAAGCTTGGCCAAGGTCAAATCGCGCCTGGCCAAGCGACTGCCCGCGGTGAACGCTGAGCCGATCAAGATTAAGCCAAGACCATGAAACGAAGATTCCTTTTCCCGCTTTTGGCGGTGCTGTTGTTGCAGGGTTGTGTGACGATCAAGCCGTTGGCCAAGCAGCCGAAGACGCTTGGCCCGGCCAACGGCTCGCTCGTCATCGTCGGTGGCGGCGGGATGCCGAAGGTGATTTTTGACCGGTTTTTTGAGGCGGCCGGCGGACGCGACGCCAAGATCGTCGTCGTGCCGACCGCCGGCTCCGACGTCGATTACGACGAATCGACGAGTTCGGTGAAGATGTTCAAAAGGGCTGGCGCAACGAATGTTCATCTTTTGCACACGCACGATCCGAAGGTCGCGGACTCGGATGAGTTCGTCGCCGTGCTGAGCGATGCCAAGGCGGTGTGGTTCGGCGGCGGACGGCAGTGGCGCCTGGCGGATGCCTACCTCGGCACCAAGACGGAGGCGGCGTTTCACGACGTGCTCAAGCGGTGTGGCGTGATCGGCGGCAGCTCAGCTGGGGCGACGATTCAGGCTTCGTACCTCGTTCGCGGCGCGCCGGAGGGGAATCACATCATGATGGCGCCCGGCCACGAGCGGGGCTTTGGCTACATCCGCAATTGCGCGATCGACCAGCATCTGCTCGCCCGCAAACGCGAGAACGACATGCTGCCGGTGATTCGCAAACACCCGCACCTGCTCGGCATTGGCATCGACGAATCGACCGCGCTGTTCGTGCGCGGCAACACCGCTGAGGTCATCGGCAAAAGCAAGGTGCTCTTTTACGACATCGCGCTGGAGAAAACGGTCGGCGAAAAGTTTTACACGACACTCGATCCCGGCGAGCGCTACGACCTCAAGTCCCGCCGCAAACTCCCGGCCAAGTGACGCTTGGCCAAGCGCTGCCGCGATGGCCCGGCGTCCGGCAAAAAACCTCCCCGCTTTACAACGCGGCGTTGGCCCCGGATGATGCGTGCGTTTTATGAACATGCGTTTACACGATGGC
>DQOE01000082.1 GCA_015658765.1 Verrucomicrobiota bacterium
AATCTTGCCCTGCTGGATTCTCTGCACGCAGTAGGTGCATTTCTCCATCACGCCGCGCATGCGCACCGTCACGTCCGGGTTCTTCGAGAGCTTGACCAAGTCCCACTCGGGATCAAATTCGCCGTTTTCTTTCTTGCCGTCGTCCAGCCCCGGAACGCTGCCCCGGGAGGGATCCTTGTACCAGCGCACCAGTTCCCACTCGCCGTTGGAACTCTTGTTGCCGGGATGGAGCGGGCTGTTGTTTAGGTCGTTGTCGTCGTTGAAAAAGGTTCCCGGCTTGGACTCGCCATCCTCAACACCAAACGGCCGGCGGTTGTAGTCGTAGTAGTTGAACCGACGCACCTTGTACGGGCAGTTATTCGAGCAGTACCGGGTGCCAACGCAGCGGTTGTAGGCCATGAGGTTCAACCCCTCCTCATCATGCACCGTGGCGTTCACCGGGCAGACACTCTCGCAAGGCGCATCCTCGCAGTGCTGGCAGGCAACACCCTGATAGCTCACCTGCGGGTTGTGCTCATCCCCCGAGAAATAGCGGTCGATCCGAATCCACGACATCTCCCGGCCAATGGCAACCTGATGCTTGCCGACAATCGGGATGTTGTTCTCGCTCTGGCAGGCCACCACGCAGGCGTCGCAGCCGACGCATGTGCCGAGGTCGATCACCATCCCCCACTGCTGGCGCTCCTCGTCCATCTTGCCGGGGCCGTTACTTTCCCCACCAAAGGGCTTTTTGTAGGGCGATGCGGCGAGGTCTTCGTCTTGATCTTTCTCCCAAGAATAACGCGCACCCTTCTTGGTGATGTGCGTCGTGTGATGGGTGCTGTCCAAGTCAAAGTGATCGACGAAATCCTTGTGGTCGCCGAAGTCATTGGCGTTGCCCTCGCGTATGACCGGTCGGCCATCCATGATGCCCTGCTCCTGCGTGCAAGCGACCTCGTACCTCTCGGGCGTTGGCGTCAGCTTGGCTCCACCGGCGAAGTGCGCCTCGCTCGTGGTTCGCGCCCGATAGGCATTGAACCCGGCAACACCACCGACACGGCCAAGCCCGCGCCCGTAGCCAAGCGCCACGCCGACGACGTTGTCAGCCATGCCGGGCAGCAGCCAAATCGGGCCTTCCACGGTCTTGCCGCCCACCTCGAGCTTGTAAACTTTCTGGTGAAAACGGCCGGCATCGGAATGGAACCCAAAACGCCCCGGCAGACCCCCGGACTTACGATCCAGTTCCTCGAAATCCAACGCCTCCTTGGCCGCCTCTTCGCCCAGCAACTCGCGGGCGGTCTGGTAGCTCACCACCAGCACGTTGTCCCAAGTGATGCGGGTGACTGGGTTCGGAGTCTCGAGCAGCCAGCCGTTGTTGCACCAGCGGCCATCGTCCATGCTGTGGTCGCGATAAAAAGTAACCTCGTAATCATCCTTGCCGGGCAACTTCACCGGCTTGGCCCCGTCTTCCCACGCAGCTTGCGTCTTATCCCAGTCATACCCCCGGCTCTCCACCGCACTCGCGCTTCCGGCGAGGAATCCGTCGTGCAAGAACTTCTCCCATTTGGCGTCGCCCGAGGCGGCGATGCCTTCAAATGTCTTGCGAACAATCTTGTAAGGGTCGCTCTCGGTGCCACCGATCCGCGCCAGCACTTCCAGCTCTGTCATCCCGCCAAACAGCGGGGCAATCAACGGCTGTACCGGCACCAGCGTGCCATCGCTCGTCCGCGCGTCGCCCCAGGACTCGAGATAATGCGCCGCCGGAATGTAGGCATTAGCGCCTTTGGCGGTCTGGTCAATATAGTAGCCCTGCCTGATCACCCGGCCGGCTCGGCCCGCCAGCTTGGCCCATTCAATGTCAGTCGGCGCGTTGTAGGCGGGGTCGCCGCCCAATACCACGAGATTGTCTCCATCGGTGAAACGCAGCTTCAAGTCGGCGATGGTGCCGTTCCCGCTTGGGTTGGCTTTCTGCAACAGAAGCGTCGAGCCCACATTGCCAAGCAGCTCGTTCATCGCCATGGCGGCCAAGTGCACTTCCCTTGGCTGACGGTAGCCGGCCACAACCAGCGTCTTGTCGCCGCGCTCCTTCAAGCGAATCAAGTCGGCAACGCACTGGCGCACCCACTTGACAGTGTCGGCCTTGGCCTCGCCTTCGAAGGCGTGGCTGTTTGAAAAGTCTTTGTTGAGATCTGCAGCAAATGCCCTGAGTTGGATGATCCCGTCCTCAGCACCGTCCAAACCAATCTTATCCAGTGCTTCGGCCAGGGCCAACGCGGCCACCCGAATCACGCTGCCGGTGGGAATGCGCAACCGGTGATCGGCGTTTGTACCGGTCAGCGTCAGCAAACCCTCCACTGAGTAGAGACGGTTCATCGACTCCGCAGGGTTCTCCTTGTGATCGTCCTTCACGCGGCGACCATCAGCAAAATCGCGGATATGTTGGAACGCCGATTCCTCTGTGCCGAGGAAATCGCAGTCGAGCGACAGGATCGCCTTGGCCTTGTCGAGTTTGTAGTACGGCTTGACCCCTGGGCCAAAAGCAATGTCAGCCGCCTCTGCGTGGACAGAGAAGTCGATCGGCTCATACTCGTAGAAATTGACGCCCTTGGCCTTCAGGCCGTCGACAAGGCGCGCACGGGACGGCGAGCTGCTCTGCTCCATCAGCACATGCGTTTTGCTGTTGGCCAAGCCGTCGAGTTGCTCCAGCACCTTGGCCTTGGCGATGACTTTCAGGCTCTTGACGCCTTTGTCATCCGTCTCGGCCAGCTTGAAATTCAGCCCGCGATCCGGGTCGTACAGGCTCAGGATCGACGCCTGCGCGTACTGGTCGGTTCCCCCGTTGCTGCCCGGAAACTCGGCGTTGCCCTCCACCTTGACCGGCCGGCCGTCGTACGACTTGGCTACCAGCGGAATCGCGCTCCCGCGGCTCGGCATCGCCGTGGC
>DQOE01000155.1 GCA_015658765.1 Verrucomicrobiota bacterium
ACCGAGACCGCCGGCGGCGTGACCGTGGGCGTGGCCAAGAAACTGGTTGCCTCGGGCAAGATTCCCGCCGAGGATTCCGTCGTGCTCTGCGTCACCGGCAACGGCCTGAAGACGCTCGACGCCGTGCAGAGACACGTTGGCAAGCCGGCCGAGATCAAGCCGAGCTTGCGCGAGTTCGAGCAACTGATCGAGTCCGACAACAAGATAAAATCGAAGTAACCCAACACTCATTTCAGCATGGCAGCAACAATACGAATCCCCACTCCGCTCCGGAAGCTCACCAACGAGCAGGAAACCGTCGAGATCGAGTCCGCCACCGTTGGCGCGGCGATCGATGAACTCGAGGGCAAGTTCCCCGGCATCAAGGAACGGCTCGTCGGCGAGGACGGCGAAGTTCGCCGCTTCGTGAACGTGTACGTCAACGAGGAGGACATCCGGTTCCTCGAAAACCAGGCCACGCCGCTCAAGGACGGCGACGACGTCAGCATCATCCCGGCAATCGCCGGCGGCTGACCCGCGGAGACAAGATTATGGCAGCCAAGAAAAAGACGGCCCGCAAGACCGCGCGCCTCTGGCTCATGTTCCCGCCCAAGCTCATCACCAAGCCGGTGGTGTGGGAGCTTTCAAAAAAGTTCCCCGTCGTCACCAACGTCCGGCAGGCGAGCGTGACGGACGAAATCGGCCTGGTCTGCCTCGAGCTCGAAGGCTTGGCCGCCGATGTGAAAAAAGCCATCACTTGGCTCGGCCGCAAAGGCGTCAGCGTCGAGCCGGTCGAGATCAACGTCATCGAAAGCTGAGCCAACCGCTTGGCCAAGTAGCTGTTTAAACCGGCGGGATTTTGCGCAGGGGCGGCGCTTTCACAAAGTCCACTTGTCGGAGATAGACTGGCTCAAGCTCGGAGGCCTCGACGAAATCGCTGCGGCCCGCGGCCAGGCGGCCGACGTGCTCGGCGGCGGGAAATTTATCGCCCAAGCCGGGGCCGATGACGGGTTGGCCGGCGGCGAGCAATGACAGGTATTCCGGCCGCTTGGCCAGGCGCGTCGGCTCGACATTCCGGATGCCATCGTCGGCCAGCTCGAACTTGGCCAGGTAAAACTCCCCGCGCTGGGCATCCACCGCCAGCGTGATTTCGCCCCGCCGCCCCACTGCCTGCTCTCCCCTGGCCAACGCCTCAAGGCTATCGACAGCCTGCACTTTCACGCCAAGCGCGAGTTGCCAGCCCTGCGTCAGCGCGATCGCCGCGCGGATGCCGGTGTACGAGCCGGGGCCGATGCCGACGGCGATGCACTCGATCTCCGACCGCCCGACCTCGGCCTGGCCAAGCGCGGACTCGATCAATTGCACCGCAACGGTGTCGCGGCCCTCGGTGACCGTTTGAGCCGCGAGAAGCCGCTCGCCGTCCAGCACCGCGACGCTCCGGTGATCAGACGAAAACTCAATCGCCAAAATCTTCATGAACAATCTTTCGCTTGGTTTCGCCTTCGTCTGCCAAATGCACGAGCCGCAGCACTTGGCCATCGGCCGGCTTGGCCGACTCAGGCAGCGGTTGGCCGGGCTGCCAGTCGCTACCGAGCCAGCGCTCAAACCACTCGGCGGCGGTGACGCCGTCCGGTGTCGTGAGATAATGCTCGAGTCCCGCGCCGACGATCTCCTGCTGGCTCTCGAGCCTGTACAGGTCGATGTGCGCCAGCGGCAGCGTGCCGTCGTCGTGCTCCTGCAGCAGCGCGAACGTCGGCGAGGTGACGGTGCCCGGGATGCCCAGCCCGGCGGCGAGGCCCTTGACGAGCTGCGTCTTGCCGGTGCCGAGGTCGCCGATGAGGCCGACGATCCAGCCCGGCCTCAGCTCCGCCGCCCAGCGTTGGCCCAACCCGAAGGTTTCCTCCGGGTTATTGGAAATGAACGTATCCACGAGTGGCGATCTCCATGATGCCTGACTTTTGGCGAATCTTTAGCCCCGGTCGGTCGACGATTTTGCCAACGCAACTGAGCGGTGTGCCGGGGAATTCCTGTTTGAACTGGTCGAGCAACGTGACGGCCCGACCTTGGCCAAGCGTGAAACACAGCTCGTAATCCTCGCCATCGGTCAGCGCGGCGAGCAGCGGCGGCTTGGCGGCTTCCGACTCGCGGGCGCGCAGCCGTGCCTCGCGGCGGATCGGCAGGGCGCTCTCGAGCAGCTCGGCCCCGGCGTTGGCCTCGGCGAGCAAATGGCCGAGGTCGCCGGCCAAGCCGTCGCTGAGATCGATCATCGCACTTGGCTGATGGTGCGCGGCCAGCCAGCGCGCCTCGGCGAGGCGAGGCGTGAACTCGAGATGATGTCCGGCAATCGAGCCGCCCAGTTCGCCGGTCACCCATACGCCGTCGCCGACGCTTGCGCCGCTGCGGAGGATGCATTTGTCGCGCGCGATCTCGCCGACGAGCGACACGCCGATGAAGAGCCGCTCCGGGTTGGCCACCGTCTCGCCGCCGACGAGCGACACGCCGTGCCGCTTGGCCAGGGCGGTCATGCCGTCGTAAATCGACTCGACCGTTTTGACGTCGAAGCCCTCCGGCAAACCAAGCGTGATCGTGGCCCAGCGCGGTGTGCCGGCCATCGCGGCAATGTCGCTCAGCGCGCGGCCAAGGGCCTTATGGCCAACCTGCTGCGGATCAGCGTCTTTCTTAAAATGAATGCCCTCGACCACGGCGTCGGTCTTGTG
>DQOE01000118.1 GCA_015658765.1 Verrucomicrobiota bacterium
ATCGAAATGAACTCCGGCCAGCCGAAGGTTGAGTTGAGGAACAGGCCGGCGGTGTCGAGCGTCGAGAATTCCTCATCCGCCAGCAGCAACCCGACACGCAGGCTCAGCGACTCATCAGCGAACGATTTCTCCACCCACGACTCGTAAAGCCGCACACTTCCGTAGCCCTCGATGTTGCTCACGCCCAACATGTCACCGACGCGGCTGCCGATGCCGGAGCCGTGCAGATCCATGCCGCTCAATCGTAGCGTTAGTCCTTGCCAGCCAAGCGCTTGGCCAAGGTCGGCCTCAATACCAAACGAGGCCAGTCCATTGTAGCCTGTTCCTGTGTGGTCACCGCCGGAGACGTTGCTCATCACCTCTGCAGTATAGTCAAAAAAAAGATCGATGCCCTGATCGTTCTTGAAAGTGGTGAACTCGCCCGCGGTTGCCAAGGACAACGTCATGACAATCGCAGTAAAAGTGGAAATGGTCTTCAATATTCAAGTTGTTGCAGCTTACTTGAGGGCGTCGACGACGGTGTTGACGTTGTGCTTGAGCATGCCGATGTAAGTGCCAACGTCGTACTTCTCGCCGTGAGCCTCGTGCATGTCTCCCAACGCGCCACATGCATCGGAGAACAACTCACCACCGATCTTCACGTCGGAGTCCTTGCTCACCCGCTTGATGGCCGCCGGGTTGACGCTGCTCTCGACGAAGATCGCCTTGATCTTTTTTTGCTTGATGAAGTCCACCGTCTTGACGATGTCGGCCAAACCGGCCTCGGTCACGGTTGACAAGCCCTGCACGGCGACGACTTGAAAACCGAACGATTGCCCAAAGTAGTTGAACGCGTCGTGGCTGGTGACGAGGATGCGCTGCTCCCTCGGCACGGCGGCGATGCGCTTGAGCGCCCAGGCCCGCATCGCCTTGTACGACGCGACGACCGCTTGACCGCGCTTGGCGTAGCCCGCCGCACCGTCGGGGTCGGCCTTGCTCAAGCCATCGACCACGGTGACGATGCACTTGCTCCACAGGATCGGGTCGCCCCAGACGTGTGGATCCCAGTGCCCCGCAAACTCCGGCGGCTCGAGCCGGTCCTTTTCCGGGATCGACTCGGTGACGGCGTAGACCAGTTTGCCCGCTCGTGCCATGCGGAAAAACAGGTCGGTCATCCGCCCCTCGAGCATCAGCCCGGAGTAAAAAATAATCTTGGCCCGCTGGAGTTTCACCACGTCACCGGAGGCCGGCTTGTACAGATGCGGGTCCACGCCCGGCCCCATCAGGCCGACCACCTTCACCCGGTCGCCGCCGATTTCCTTCACCATGTCGGTCACCATGGTCGTGGTGGTGACGACGTTTAACTTGGCTGCGTGGGCTTGCGAAAAAGCCACTGCAGCCACCAATCCGATTGCTGAAAACAAGGTTCGTTTCATCAGTAAAAAAGCGTCATGACGGGCCGAATGGGCAAAAAAACCCTTAAAAACCGGCGAGACTGCCAAAAGTTAGGCAAGGCTATATTTCACCCTTGAGGCGAGGTCAACTAAAAAGTTAGCCTTGGCTAACTTTTTTGCACCCTTGCCCAAGCGCTCTCAAGTTGCCTTTGTGGTTTGACTGCCCGGCGGCCGTTGTTTACCCATCGCTGCCATGACGTTTTCTCTCATTCGCCTCTTATCGCTGGGCCTTGTTGCGCTTGGCTTGTTCGCCGGCTTGGCCAAGCCCGCTGCCGGGGACTGGACTCGCTGGCGCGGCCCCGACCTGAACGGCATCTCCTCCGAGACCGGCTGGCTGGCCAAGTGGCCCGACGACGGCCCCAAGCGCCTGTGGAAAGCCAAGGTCGGCACCGGCTTCTCGTCGGTGTCCGTCGCCAACGGCAAAGTCTACACGCTCGGCAACTCCGGCCGCGGCAAGGGCGAGGAGAAGGACACCGTGTTTTGTTTCGACGCCGCAACCGGCAAGGCGATCTGGTCGCACGCCTACGAGGCCAAGCTCGACCCGAAGTATTACGCCGGCGGGCCAAGCGGCACACCCACCGTCGATGGCGACCGTGTGTTCACGCTGGGCAAGCGCGGACAGCTGATCTGTTTTGGCGCAGCCGACGGCCACGTTGTCTGGCAGAAAAATATCGCCACGGAAACCAAGGGCAAGCGGCCGACGTGGGGCTTCGCCGGCTCGCCGCTTGTCATCGGCGGCACGGTGTTCGTCAACGTCGGCGCGCACGGCACGGCGCTCGACAAAAAGACCGGCAAGATTCTCTGGAGCACCGGTCGCGACTCGGCCAGTTACTCGTCCATCGTGCCCCACGTCCGGGACGGGCGGCAGGAGTTGGTGATGTTCGCCTACAAGGCAGTCGTCGCGGTGGATCCGAAAACCGGCAGCACGCTCTGGAGTTACCCATGGGAAACCAAGTACGACACCAACGCCGCCGACCCCATTCTCATAGGCGACAAGGTGTTCATCTCCTCCGGCTACGACCACGGCTGCGCGCTGCTGCAAATCAACGGCGACAAAGTGGCCAAGCTTTGGGAAAACAAAAACATGCGAAACCACTTCAATCCATGCGTGCTGATCGACGGCCATCTGTACGGCTTCGACGGCAACACCGGCCGCGCCACGCTCAAGTGCATCGAGTTGGCCAACGGCAAAGTCCAGTGGGAGGAGAAGAGTTTCGGCGGCTTCGGGGCGATCCAGGCGATCGGCAAAAAACTACTCATCATCAGCAATCAGGGCGAGTTGATCGTCGCGGAGGCCAACGCCGGTGAGTTCACGGAGATTTCCCGTGCGCAGGTGACCGGCCCCAAGTGCTGGACAACGCCGGTGCTGGCCAACGGCCGAATTTATTGCCGCAACTCCCGCGGCGACCTCACCTGCCTCGACGTCTCCGGCAAGTAACTACTCCACAGTTTCCCAGCAGCCAGAGCGGGCTGAGCGGGCGGCCGCGTCGGTGAAAAGTTGCACGCGCCAGCCGTCCTGAAGGTCGGGATGGCCGGTTTCCTCCCCGGCGAATGCCTGGCGCAGGCTTGGGAAAACATATTTCTCGAAACGATTGCCAAAACCGTTGTCCGGCACGTTGGCGATGATCTCCACCGGTTCGCCCGGCTTGGCCAAGGTCAGGTTTCCACTCACACGATCCAGGCCAAGCGACGCCTTGGTGCCGTGCAGTTCCAGCTCGGGCGCAATGCCCTTCCGGAAAAACGGCGTGTGCGACAGCACCAACGTCGCCACGGCGCCATCGTCAAACTCCCACGCCACGCTCGCATAGTCGAATGTCGTCCCCTTGCGCCTAGGCGCCCCCGCCTGGCCGCCCGCCTGGCCAAGCGCCAACGCCTCGGTGAGATTGATCGCACCCAGATCGGCCCTGGCCGGCGTGATCGTGTCAGCATGCGCCTGCACCCGCGTTGCCTCGCGGCCAAGCAGCCAGCGCAGCGTGTCGTAGGCGTGCGAGCCGACGTCGGCAATGCTGCCTGCCGCCGACAATCCGGCGTCATCGCGCCACGTGAGTGGCATGTCGTCCGGGCGCGGATTGTGCCAGCGGTAAACCACGCCGCGAATGTCACCCAACAAGCCGGACTCAAGCACCTCGCGGGTTCGCACCAACGGCTCGCAGTAACGCGTCCAAAACGGCACGTAATGCGCCAGCCCGGCATCGCGGTACGCCGCCCACATTTCGTAGGCTTCGGCGGCGTTCAC
>DQOE01000139.1 GCA_015658765.1 Verrucomicrobiota bacterium
AGGCCGGCGCGTTGGCCAAGGTCGCGCTCGAGGATCGGCCCGGTGTCCACGTACCAAAGCGAACGGGCACCGTCGCTGGCGAGCGACTGAACGCGCGCGGTCAGTTGGCCAAGCGCTTCGGCAAGTGCGTCGTGGTAATCGGCGTAACGGGCGTAGCGGGCGATGACGCCGCGGCTTGGCTGGGCGGGTGCGTCGGCGGCTTGGCCGTAGCTCGTGGCCAGCGTGATGACGGAGCGCGCGCCGTCGAGGACGAGTTGCGGGTCGATGCGCTTGGCGGCGTTGCGCTCCAGCCAGCCCATCGTGCCGTGGCGCTGGCCCTCGAGCCAATTCAGGAATTGCCCCGCGCTCTCCGGCGGCTCGGCGGTGGTGACACGGCAGTCGTCGAAGCCCAGCTCGAGTGCGTGCTGGCGGATGGCCGCCTTCATGTCGCCTTGCGGGTCGCCTGGCGAAACTGGCTGAGGATCAGCTTGGCGACGTCCCTTGCGGAGCGGTACTCGGTGTTGATAAGTATGTCGGAGTGGCTATACGCCGGTTTGCGTTCCTCGAGCAGGTCGATGATGCGCTGTTTCGGGTTGTCGGTGTTGAGCAGCGGCCGGTGCGACTGCCCCTTGACGCGACGCCAGATCGATTGCGGCGAGGCCCACAGGCAGAACACCATCGCGTATTGCTTCATGGTGTCCATGTTTTCGGCATCCACCAAAAGGCCGCCGCCGGTGGCGATGACGGTGTTCTCGCGCTCGGCCAGCCGCACGACCACCTCGCGCTCGTACCGGCGGAAGGTTTCCTCGCCATGCTCCTCGAAAATCCGCGGGATGGACTTTCCAACGTGCTCCTCGATGAACTGGTCGGTATCGAGAAACTCATAGCCGGCAACCTTGGCGACTATCCTGCCCACGGCGGTTTTGCCGCAGCCCATGAAGCCGGTCAGGGTGATGTTGCGAATCTGTCGATTGGCATCCACGCCGGGGAACATACGGCAAACCGCGCCTCAACTCGCGCCTTTTTGGCGTGTTGCCGCGCCAAAGCTCGACTGAACGACATAGCGGCTTCACGCTCGTGCCTCCCTCAATGGGCTTCTTGATGACAATTCTTTTATTGCCAATCAACCGCACGCTGCAATCGGCCGTTTTGTTCTTCGCCGGGATTGCCACCTGTCTCGCCGCCGGGGCGGTTTCGGACGATTTTTATCGGCGTGACCATGTCCAGACGATTCACCTGACCCTCAGTGAAGCGAATTTGAAAAAAATGCACGATGCCCTCCCGGAACGCATCTATGTGCCTGGAACGTTCCGATGGCGGGATGTTCGACTGGAAAATGTCGGTGTCCGCTACAAGGGGAACAGCTCGTCGCGGCCAAGCCAGCGCCACAAGCGCAGTTTCCTCATCAAGGTCAACGAGTTCAAAAAAGGCATACGCTTCCTCGGGTTGCGGCGCGTCGCGCTCGACAACGGCGTGCAATTTGGAAGCCTGTTCAGCGAACCGGTCGTGACGGACATCCTGCGTGAACTAGGCGTGCCGGCTTCGCGGTTCAATTACGTGAAGCTGTTTCTCAACGGCAAATACATAGGCGTTTATGGCAACGTCGAGCGCATCGACGAGTCGTTCATTGAATCCCGTTTCAGCGGCAAAGAGGGGCCTTTGTTCAAGGTGCAAACCTTGGGTCCGGGCGTGACCCTCTCCCATGTTGGCGATGATGCGGAACAATACAAAAAAGGGTTCGAGGCGAAAACCGAGGCAGGCGATAAAGGATACGACAAACTCATCGCCCTCATCCGCGCCATCGAACACAGCAGCAAATCCAAGGATGCCACGGCGCTGAATGATCAACTCATGCTCGACGAGTTTTTGAAAACCACCGCCGTCATGTTGTTTGCCGGCTGCTTCGACCAGCTCACCGGCTGGAATCCGCACAACTATTACCTCTACCAAAATCCGAAATCCGAAAAATGGAGCTACATCCCGTGGGACCTGGATGTTGGTTTCGCGGACCGCGCCTTCGGTCAAATCCCGGTCATCGATGGATGGCACGCCGCCTGGCCCGTTCCCGGCGGCCCGCCCAAGCCCATCCTCGAGGCGATCGTCTCCAACCCGAAGTTGCTCAAAAAATATCGAAGCATCGCTGATACGATTTTGGAGAAACACTTCAAGCCGGAGCCGTTGCACCAAAAAATTGACTCGCTCCATGCCCTGATCAAAAAAGACCTCGCGAATGACCCGTTCCCAGCCCGTCGAATCACCAATCCGCACGATCGCGGCTACGAGGACATCGTCTCGCAACTCAAGCAATTTGCCACCAAGCGGTATCAGCTCGCCCGGCAGCAACTCGATCAGCCTGGCCCACGCCCCAAGCCGCATCCGCACTATCGGAACCCCAACCACCGACAACCCAGCCCCGGTGAATTGCCCAACGGGCCAACCGGACTCGAGGTGGTTTTCATTTCGCGGAATGCGGTTAAATTCAAGTGGAAGGACAACGCGGAAAACGAAGCCGGCCACATCCTTCAACGGGCCAGCCCCGAAACCGGCGGCAAGTTCCGCAACCACATCCCTCGTCCCGGGCGATCAGAAACGCAGGCCTCGGATGTCCGCGTCGTCCCCGGCGAAATCTGCCGCTACCGCGTTTATGCGGTTTTTCACACTCCGAAAGGCCCGGTTGGCTCCAAGCCATCGAACGTGGTCGTCGTCACGCCACCAGCCGAGCCGAAGAAGAAGTAGCCCGACGCCCTACCCCGTCAAAACTCGACCCTCTCCGCGCTCGCTCGTAAACTGCCCGCGTGTTCAGACCGTGCATCGACCTGCATGAAGGCAGGGTGAAACAAATCGTCGGGGGCTCCATCGACGACGACCGGCCGGATGCCCTGCGTACCCACTTCGTCTCGGAGAAACCACCCGCCTGGTTTACCCAGTTGTACCGACGGGACGACCTACGCGGCGGCCACGTCATCAAACTTGGCCAAGGCAATGACGATGCCGCCCGGGAGGCACTCGCCGCCTGGCCGGGAGGCCTACAGGTCGGCGGCGGTGTCACGGCAGACAATGCTGCCGAATGGATCGACGCCGGGGCGTCGCACGTGATCGTTACCTCGTGGCTGTTTCGCGACGGCAAACTCGATGAGGATCGACTTAAGCAGCTTGGCCAAGC
>DQOE01000264.1 GCA_015658765.1 Verrucomicrobiota bacterium
AAGCTGTACGCGCCGGGAAGGTCGAGGATTCGCAGCAGCTTGCCGTGCTGGTCGTGGCAGGTGCCCTCCTTTTTCTCGACCGTCACCCCGGCGTAATTGGCCACCTTTTGGGAGAGGCCAGACAGGGCGTTAAACAGCGTCGTCTTGCCGGTGTTCGGGTTTCCCACAAGGGCGATGACCGGCAACGGAATGGCGGTGGCTTGGGCCTCAGGCATCGGGCGTGATCCTTACTTGAATCAATGCCGCATCCGCGTGACGCAACGCCAGGTGCGCGCCGCCGATTTCCACCTCAATCGGATCCCCCAACGGCGCCCGCCGAACCAGGCGCAACCGCGCCCCCGGCATAAACCCCATCTCCCGAAGCCGAAACGAATCATCACACTCCAAGTGAATGCTATCGACCATACCACTGGAGCCCGCGCACATGCCGGACAATGGACTGTAAGAACGAACCATCAGTTCAAAACGCAACCATAACGAGACTGTGTCTCAAGCGCAATTACTTTTGTCACTTTGCGCCCACTTGGCCAAGCGGATGGGTTTTGCCCTTATCTAGCGGCGCATTGCGCTTGCGTGCGTTGGTCAAGATTGCCACGTTCTCGCCATGCTTGAGGAAAACGGACCGGAAACCAAGGGGGCTCCCGAGCGACTGAAGAGTCTGGATGTGCTGCGGGGGTTTGACATGTTTTGGATCATCGGCGGCAAGGCAGTAATCCTGGCCTCGGCGGCGGTTTTCTCCGTGGATTTGAGTGAATGGCTGGAACACCGGCTGCATCATCCCGAGTGGCACGGGTTCGAGCCTTACGACCTGATCTTCCCGCTGTTCCTGTTTATCGCCGGGGTGTCCACGGTGTATTCGATCGACAACCGCTTGGCCAAGGGCGGGAGCCGGGCGAGTCTTCACCGTCACTTCGTCCAGCGCGGGCTGGTGCTCGTGTTGCTGGGCGTCCTCTACAACGGGCTGTTGAGCCGCGACCTGGCCAGCGCGGAGGGTTGGGGAGAAATGCGCTACGCCAGTGTGCTCGGCCGGATCGGCCTGGCATACATGTTTGCCGCGTTGATCGCCGCGAACACCCAATGGCGCGCCCAGTTGATCTGGGTGGTGGGGCTGCTCGTCGGCTACTGGGCGGCACTCCGCTTCATCCCCGTGCCGGAATTCGGTGCGGGCGATCTCACCCCCGGCCACACGTTGACAGACTACATCGACCGACACCTCGTGCCGGGGAAACTTTACAAGGACGTCCGCGATCCCGAGGGGCTGTTCGCCGTCATCCCCGCGATCGCCACGGCGCTGCTGGGATGTCTCACAGGCCAGTTGCTCAAACGCAACGATATCGACGGGTTGAAGAAAACCCGCTTCATGGCCATCGCCGGCGTTGTGTGCCTTGGCCTTGCGTGGTTGTGGAACATCGACTTCCCGATCAACAAAAACCTGTGGTCCAGTTCGTTCGTGCTGAACTGCGCCGGGTGGAGCCTGCTGCTTCTGAGCCTGTTTTATCTCGTGATCGACGTCTGGCAATTCCGCAGGGGCACGCTGTTTTTCACCGTGATCGGGGCCAACTCGATTCTGATTTACATGGCCCCCAGGTTTTTTGATTTCGACTACACAAACGAGAGCCTGTTCGGCGGAATACTGACGCTCGCCGGCGAACACAGGACGCTCCTGCTGGCCGTCACGCTGTTGGCCATAAAGTGGGGCTTGTTGTATTGCCTATACCGCAAAAAGGTTTTCCTGAAAGTGTAGCCCTTACAACGACCAAGACCAATGAACCCTCCCAGCCCCTTTATTCTGCTTGCTGTATCTGGAGCGACTGTCGTCGCTTACATCCTGTTGATCGCCGGTCCGCTGCTTGCTTTGTTGTTTTTTTACCTATGGCGAAAGGCGAAGCGAACCCGTGACCTCATGACCGCAACAGAGACCAGCCCGATCGGGCAACTGACCGAGGGGCCGGCGGAGGTTCGCGGCCGCACGGCCACCTCCGAGGAACCGCTGATCAGCCCGTGGCGACAGCAACCATGTGTGCACTACTGCTTTCACGTACAGCAAAGGCGCAGCAGCACGAACAGCAAAGGCCACACGAGCCACCACTGGGTGACGTATATCAAGGACGAGAAAACACTTCCTTTCCTGGTGAAGGACGAGACCGGCCAGGCGGTGGTGGATTCCAGCAAGATCAAGTTTGTGGTCAATCAGGATCGCTTTTCCCGCTCCGGCTTGATGGACGATGCCGACACGGATTTGCAGCAACTGCTCGAGACGCGTTACAACAAAAAGACCGAGGGGTGGATGTTCAACAAGACGCTCAAGTACACCGAGACCGCGCTGGAACTCGACGAGGAGGTCTATGTTTTCGGTGACGCCTCGAAGCTCGGCGGCGGCTGGGTGCTGCACGACGGCGAGATGCCGCTGATCGTCTCTGACAAGGGCGGCGCAGCGATCGAGAAAAGTTTCTCGACCAGGGTTGTCGTCTTTGGCGTGCTGGCGTTGGTCTTCGCCGCAGTCGGTTGCGGCGGGGCGTACATGCTGGTCAACTAAATGCAGAAAAAACGTGGGCTTGGATTGTTGAACCTGTATTGAATATCCCGGCCTCGCAGGCGTCTTTTTCCGGGTTGCCAAAGCGGGGAATCCCCTTTAGTAACAGCCCCAGGGAGTTTTCGAGTCGATCATGAAAAATCAACTGAACCTCAAGCCGGAAATCCTGAACGCGAGGCATCTGCTTGGACGCCGGGATTTTCTTCAGGTGGGAATGATGAGCGGCCTTGGCCTCGCGCTGCCGGAACTGCTCCGCATGGAGGCCCAAGCGGCCCTAAAAAACTACGAAAGCAAGGAAGGGCAGGCCAAGTCGGTCATCCATATTTTCCTGCCGGGCGGCATGGCGCACCAGGAGTCGTTCGACCCCAAGCCGTACGCCCCGCTCGAGTATCGCGGGCCAAGCGGGAACATCGCCACCAAGCTTGCCGGGGTGCGCTTCGGCGAGACGTTCAAAGAGACCGCCAAGATCGCGGACAAGATCACCATCTGCCGCTCGATGACCCACGGCGAGGCAGCCCACGAGCGCGGCACGCACAACATGTTCACCGGCTACCGCCCCAGCCCGGCGCTCAAGTACCCGAGCATCGGCAGTGTGGTGTCGCACGAGTTCGGCTCGCGCAAAAATCTGCCGCCGTA
>DQOE01000380.1 GCA_015658765.1 Verrucomicrobiota bacterium
GAGCGGCTGATCCGCGAGTTCATTCTGCAAATGAAGCTTGGCCATCTGAAATTCTCGTACTTCGCCGACAAGTTCGGCGTGAACCCGGCCGAGCGTTTTGCCAAGCCGCTTCGAACTCTTCAGGACTGGGGCTTCGCGACCCTCGACGGCGACGAGTGGCTGCTGAACCGCGAAGGCTTGCTGCAGATCGACCGCCTGTTGCACGAGTTTTTTTTGGACGAACACCGAAACGCCCGCTACGCATAACACCTTGAGCCACTCTGAAACCAGCGTCGCCGAGGCCGGGACCGGCACCGTGTTGACCCATCCGCTCGATGAGTTTTACCGCTTGGCCAAGCGCCCGCTGCCGGGCATTGAGCCGGTCGACGGCGACGCGCTGCCGGAGCCGTACCGCTCGCTGTTGGTGCACGAGCGCGACATGACCTCCACGCTTGGCCAGTTCCACAGCGACGACATCGGCCTCAAGGTGCTGCACCGGCACAACGGCGGCGACGCCTACTATCGTGAGGTGCTGCTCCTGGCCAAGCGCAGCCAGCGGCCGGTCGAGTACGGTGCCATCAAGATTCACCTTGGCCAATTCCCCGGGCCGGCGCGGAACGCCATCACCGGGGCCGGCGCGCCGCTTGGCCAACTGCTGCACGATTACGGGATCGGCCACTTGAGCCGCCTCTCCGGTTTTTTGCGGGTCGAGTGCGACGACCACATCGGCGGACTGTTCGGCCTCGACGAGCGGCCCTTGTTGTTCGGACGGCGCAACACCCTTTACGACGCCACCGCCGAGCATCGCCTGGCCGAGATCGTGGAAATCCTGCCGCCGGCATGAGCAACGACGGACAGTACGACGCCCTCCTGATCGGGGCCGGCCCGTCGGGATCGAGCGCCGCCGCGCTGCTTGCCGAGCACGGCCACAACGTGCTGCTCATCGAGCGCGAGAAATTCCCGCGCTACCACATCGGCGAGTCGCTGCTGCCGTTCACCTACGAGCCGCTCAAGCGGCTTGGCCTGATCGAGCGGATGCGCGCCTCGGCGTTCATCAAGAAATACAGCGTCCAGTTCGTCTCCACCACCGGCAAGGCGTCGCAGCCGTTTTACTTCAACACACGCTACGACGACGACGTGGCGCAGACGTGGCAGGTGCTGCGCTCCGAGTTCGACCAGATGCTGCTCGACCACGCGCGCGACAAGGGCGCCAACGTCGTCGAGGAAACCAAGGTGATCGATCTGCTACGGGATGGCGATCGGGTGACTGGCGTGCGCGTGCGGCAGCCAGACGGCACCGAGGCCGAGCATCGCGCCCCGATCACGCTCGACTGCTCCGGCAAGGAGTCGTTCGCCGCGTCGCGCAACCGCTGGCGCGTGCCCGATCCCGAACTCAACAAGGTCGCCGTTTGGACCTATTACAAGGGCGCCAAGCGCGACAAGGGCATTGACGAGGGCACGACCACCGTGGCGTTCCTGCCCGAGAAAGGCTGGTTTTGGTACATCCCGCTGCACGACGACCGGGTCAGCGTCGGCGTCGTGGCCGAGGGCAAATACCTCACGCGCGACGGCGTCAGGTCGCCCAAGGATATTTTTCACCGCGAAGTCACACAGAACAAATGGATCGAGGAATACCTCGCACCGGGCAAGTCCACCGGCGACTACTACGTCACCAACGAGTTTTCATTTCACTCGAGGTATTGCGGCTGCGAAGGCTTGCTACTGCTCGGCGATGCCTTCTGTTTTCTCGATCCCGTTTTCTCGTCCGGCCTCATGCTGGCGCTCAAGAGCGGGGTGATGGCGGCCGACGCGGTGCACGCAGCAATCGAGGCCGATGATTTTTCCCCGGCGCAATTCGAGGGGTACGCCACCACGTTGCGCGTGAGCATCGAGAACATGCGCAAGCTCGTGTACGTCTTCTACCATCCCAACTTCACGTTCCGCGACCTCATCGGAAAATACCCCGACCTCGCCGGCGACATCACCGACTGCCTCTCCGGAGACGTGAACAAGGACTTCTCGCGCCTGTGGACGGCCGTCGAGGAGTTCGCGCCGATCCCGGACAAACTCCCCTACGGCATGCCAAAAGCCCTTGGGAAGGCGATGGTGTAAAAAGAAATAACGGATGCTCTAGGTTGAAGGAACCTACAAAGCACCCGATGAAAAACCGGAGATACAATGTTGGATTAAGTAGAAACCCGCAACCTGACTTGTATCAGACCCGTTGCGCGCTGGCATATAACGAAGCATCGGACATGCCAGCCCAAGGCGATGCCTAATTAATTGGGTTTGAAGCGCTTGGCCAAGCGGGAAGTGCGTGACCCACGCACAGATCGCGTGAAAACGGGTGTTTTTCACCCGCCCAGCCAGGCGCGAATTGACGCTCGCCCGCCGCCTATGCCAACCTCTTCACCGCTTGGCCATCGCCTTTGCGCTTGGCCAAGTTTCCCTGCCATGAATGAAGCCCTTTTGCACGTTGGAAACCTGCCGTACAGCATCGAGCGCGACGATCTCGAGGCGATGTTCCTCAACGCCGGCACGGTCGTCTCGGCCTCGCTGATGACTTACAAGTTCGACAGTCGCTCGAGCGGATACGGCTTCGTGGAGATGGCCTCGCCGGAGGAGGCGCGCAAGGCGGTGGAAATGTACAACGGCCGGGAAGTGCGCGAACGAAAATTGGCCGTCAATCTGGCACGGCCCCGCACGGCTTCGTTCGTCAAGCGACCGGAAGGCTGAAGACAGCCGGCTTTACTCCTCGACGCGGTGCACCTTGTAAGGCGCGGCCTGGGCGGTGCACATCATCAGGATTTCGTCAACGCAGACGTGCGCCGGCCGGTTGGCGGCCCACACGATCGCCTCGGCCACGTCACCCGCGCTCAGCGGCTCGACGCCCCTGTACACCGCGTCGGCCTTTGCCTGGTCGCCCTTCAGCCGCACCACGGAAAACTCGGTCTCGGCCATGCCGGGGTCGATGGTGCCGACGCGCAGGCCGGTGCCGTTCAACTCCAGCCGGAGCGACTTGGTGATGCTACGCTCCGCCGCCTTGCTGGCGCAATAGGCCGAGCCGCCCTCGTACGCCACGCGGCCGGCGATGGAGCCGATGTTCAAAATAATGCCGCCGGGTTGCGGCTTCATCAGCGGCAGCACGGCACGAGTCACGCGCAGGATGCCAAGCGCGTTGGACTGGAACATCGCCTCCCAGTCGTCGTCCCGGCCATCCTCGACGCGTTCCACCCCGTGAGCGCCACCGGCGTTGTTGACGAGCACGTCCACCCGGCCGGCGGTGGCCTTGGCCCAGTCGGCGAACGCGTTGACGCTCGCGGTGCGGGTGACGTCCATCTTGTGAATGTGCGCCGAGGCCGCGCCGCGCTCGAGGCACTCGGCGGCGACCTGCCCGAGGCGATCCTCCCGGCGCGCGCCCAGCAATAGGTTCACGCCCATGTCAGCGAGTTGCCTGGCCGTCTCCGCGCCGAACCCACTCGAGGCGCCGGTCACGAGAGCCCATTTGCCCTTGAGTCGATTGCTCATGGCCGAAGACTTAACCGGATCCGCCCCGCTTGGCCAAGCGCAAACAAGAGTTGCCGCCGGGGCCGCTTCTGCCCCACAATGGCGGCCCATGTCGGTGGATCGGCAAAAAGTCAGTAACTGGTGGTTCTCGCTGAACTCAATTCAGCGCTCGCTCCTGCTGTCGCTGCTGATCCATCTGCTGGTGGCGCTGGGCATCCTGCTGGGGGCCTTTCCCGTGGTGGAAAAAATGATGGCCGCCGTCGTCCCGGAACTCATCGACCTCGAGGCGCTGGAGATGCAGCAACGGAAAAGGCAGCAGTCGGTGATCTTTCTCGAGGTGCCAGCGAGCATGGCCAGCGAGGACGCCCCGGAGGATTCCAAATATTACTCCACCCAAAACTCCCGCGCCGCCGACGAGCAGTCGGAAAAGGAAACCCCCCAGCCCAAAATCGAGGGGACGCAGGACAAAGTGCCGCGGATCATCGACAGCAAGCCGGCTTCCCCGGCGAAGCCGACGCCCCCGGAGCCAAAGCCCGAGACGCCCGAGCCGAAACCCAAGCCGCCTCCGCCCAAGGCCGAGACGCTCAACCCAATCGTGGCCAAGCCGGAGCCAAAGCCCGAACCCAAGCCGGAGCCGAAACCCAAGCCGCGCCGCCCGCGCACCGTTGCCGAAGCCAAGCAGCTAGCCATGATTCAGGGGCAGAAAATGAAGCAGGACGGCGGCGTAAAAAAACGGGCCACCATCGTGGGGCTCGACGCCAAGGCCTCGCCGTTCGGCGACTACGACGCCCGCCTCATCGCCGCCATCCAGAATCGCTGGAACCAGATTCTCGACCAGTACTACATTCCCAGCGTCGGGCAGGTGGTGCTGACGTTCAACCTGTGGTCCGACGGCAAAGTGACCAACGTGCAGGTCGAGCGCAGCACAGTGAACACCATCCTCGCCCTCAAGTGCGAACGCGCCGTGAAAGAGCCGTCACCCTACGCGCCCTGGCCGGAGAAGATGCACGACGAAATCGGCTCAGACCGCCGCTTCGTCCGCTTCACGTTTTATTACAACTGACCCCGGCCAGGCTGTCACTTCGCTTCCTTGCCTCGCAGGAACTCCGCGAGATTTTCGAGGTGGTCGGTGTTGATGAAATCGACGCCGGCTTCGTGGAACACGCTCCATGCGGCCGGGTTGTCCGGCGCGGCCCAAAAGCGGATCTTCTGCCCGTCGGCGTGGGCGTTCTTTACGATCTTGGCCAGCTTGGCCTGCTCTCCCGCCGGTAAGTCGCCCTTGCCGCGCCACTTGAAGTGCGAGCGCCAACTGTCGCTGATCCACGGCATGAAATGCCGGCTCTCCGCCTTGCCAAGATCACTCAATCGCCCGTCGTAACCGGCGAGGCGCTTGGCGTCCTTCTCCATGGCCTCCCTTGGGCGGCTGCCGGAGATGACAATCGTGACCGC
>DQOE01000251.1 GCA_015658765.1 Verrucomicrobiota bacterium
GATTTGCTCGCTGGCGGCGAGCATGCCGACGGCGATAGCCAGGTCGAAGCTGGGACCCTCCTTGCGGATGTCGGCCGGGGCGAGGTTGATGGTAATGCGGCCCAGCGGCATCTTGAAGCCGGAGTTTGTGAGGGCGGTGGTGACGCGGTCGCGCGACTCGCGCACAGCGGCGTCAGGCAGGCCGACGATGATGACGAGTGTCTCGCCGTAGCCGTCGTTGACCTCGACCTCGACTGCGTGGGCCGCAATTCCCTGGACGGCAGCGCAATGGATGTTGGCTAACATGGCTTGGGTTTACTCCGGTTTGGTTTTGCCGGCGACGCGCCTAGCGAACCTAGCCTTGTCGATGACGTTCAACTTGTGAAGCCCGTTTGCGATCTTTTCCAGTTCATCAAATGCCTCGAGCTTGAACAGGAACTGGCTACCGTCAGAACTCAGCACTTGGGCACGGCATTTAACTGCATGGCCAAGCGGCGTAGGGGCGAGGTGCTCAATATCAACTAGGATACCAACGGTGCTCTCGGTCGGCTCGAGATGGGGGAGCATGGCCTCGCGGGCGGTGTGCTCCATGAACCAGATTAGCCAGGGTGTCGCAAGGACCGCTGGCATGCCGTCCACGGCGAAGTCGATGATGTGCTTGGTCTCAACGACGAACCGGATTTCGGCGGCTTGGCCAGGCCTGGGGCGGGATTTCATGGCGATGGGTGCGTGGACTCTTGTCAGGCGCGGCCCCATCTAAGCCAAAACCTTCCGTTTGGCCAAGCGCTTGGCATGTAAAATTCTTCTTTTCAAACGGCTATCAAATGGGTTGGATTGGCTTTGCCGAGCGACTTGAGCTCGGTACTTGGCCAAGGGCCATGAAAAAAGTTGAGTAAATTTGAAACATTGCAGTTGGATTCAGGATGGGCAGCCGCCGGGCTGCCGTCTCCGTGTACAGGCGCACAGTTGAGCCCGGCGCCCCAATGAAAACCGACACTTCATCCCACAATCCTGGGCCGTGGCTGTGTGCATGCTGTGTGCAGTCGACGCGCCATCCATCCCGAGGCGACGGGCATTTGCGGCGATGAAATCCCTTCCAACAGCCTTGTTTACGCTGACCAACGGCAAGTCATCGGGCCGGCGCAATGTCCGCCAGTTGATCAGTTTGGTCCTAATAGTTTTGGTCTTCATCCTAATCTCAAGTGTTGTGTTTCATTGGATCGCAGCACATGAGAACATGGTAAGTGACAATAATAATAACGAGATCAAATGGTACGACGGCTTTTATTGGACCATGGTCACCATGTCCACCCTCGGTTACGGGGATATCACTTTTAGCTCACCGTTGGGCAAGTTTTATTCATTGGTGGTGATGCTTTTCGGTATGCTTTCGATGTTCGTTATTCTCCCTTTTGCATTCATCCGGTTCGCCTACGAGCCGTGGATGGAGGCGCAGAACGCGGCTCGGACCCCCCGCACATTGCCGAAGGATACCCACGGCCATGTCATCCTCACGAATCTCGACGCCGTCAGCCGGGCGCTTATCCACAAGCTGGAGCAGTACACAAACCCGTACGTGCTGCTGGTTAGCGACAAGGACGAGGCGCTGCGGTTGCATGACCAGGGCTTTGCGGTGGCGGTGGGCGACTCGGACGATCCGGAGGCCTATCGGAATGTCCGCGTCGAGCAATCGGCGATGGTCGTGGCCACCGGCAAGGACGAGGCCAACGCCCACATCGCCTTTACTGTACGCGAGTTGGTGGATAACAAGGTTAGGGTGGTAACGTTGGCCAAGTCCGAGGCGTCCATTGATATCCTGGAACTTGCCGGGAGCAAAAACGTCATTCGCCTGGGCGAAATGATGGGGCAATTCCTCTCTCGCCGCACCATAGGTAATGATGCCATGGCACATGTGATCGGGCATTTCGACGAGCTGCTTATCGCCGAGGCCATGGTCATGGGTACGCCGCTCGTCGGCAAGACGCTGGCTGAGTGCAACTTCCGGGAAATAACCAATACCAGTGTGGTCGGAGTCTGGGATCGTGGTGAGTACAAAGGTGCCGGCCCGGAAACCAAGATCAGCGAAAGTACGGTTCTGGTGCTCGCGGGTTCCAAGGAAATGATTCAGAACTACAACGGGGTGTTCTGTATCTACCATATCGAGGAATCCCATGTGGTCATCATCGGCGGCGGCCGCGTGGGGCGAGCCACCGCGCGCGCCCTGGCCAAGCGCGGACTCAATTACAAGATTGTCGAGGAACTGCCGAGCCGCATTCGCAACGACAAGTACTACGTGCTGGGCAGTGCCGCCCGGCTCGAGGTGCTCGAGGAGGCCAAAATCAACGAAGCCTCCACGGTCATCATCACCACCGGCCAGGACGACACCAATATCTATCTCACCATTTACTGCCGCAAACTCTGCCCGGAAACCCAGATCATCAGTCGGGCCAACTCGGAGCGCAACGTCGGTACGCTTCACCGTGCCGGAGCCGATTTTGTTGCGTCCTACGGCTCGATGGGGGCGAATATCATCTTCAATCTGCTCAAGCACAGCGACATCCTGATGGTGGCCGAGGGATTGAACGTTTTCCGAATCGAGCTGCCACCGAGTCTTGAGAACAAGTCGTTGGTTGAATCCGAGATTCGTGGGCGCACAGGCTGCAGTGTGATCTCTATTCAGCGCGAAGTTGATGGTCGTGACGTCCATCTGGTCCACTTCGAGCCGAGTGAAGTGCTGCAGAAGGGTGACGAGCTGGTGCTCATCGGCGACATCGAGTCCGAGGAAGCCTTCATCAAGACCTTCGTCAGTTCCTAGGACAGTCAACTGATCCCTTTGTGTCAGCGCTTCCAGAGTCCAAAGCCCTGGGATTTTAGGCGGTCGATGAGGACGGCGATCAGGATGACGACGCCGTAAACTACGCTTTGCATGTGGGCCTCAACGCCGGTGAGGTTCATGCCATTGCGAATCACGCCGATGATGAATGCGCCGATCAGGGTTCCCAATATTTTGCCCTGACCACCAGCCAGACTGGTTCCCCCCACAACAACCGCGGCGATGACCTGTAGTTCCACCAGGTTGCCAGCTTTTGGGTCGCCTGTGACGTGCAGTGAGGCTTCCATCACGCCACCCAGGCCGGCCAGAAGGCCTGTCAGTGTGTACACGAACACCAACACCCATTTGACCGGCACACCGGAGAGTCTTGCGGCTTCCGGATTGCCACCAACGGCGTAAATGTAGCGGCCGATCGAGGTGCGCGTCATTAGCACATGGGCAATGGCGAACAGGATCAGCATCAGGATAACCGAGTTGGGCAGGCCAAGGAAATCCCGGCCACGGCCCAACCAACCAAAAGCTTCGTTGCCTATGGCGATCGGCTCGGAGTCGGCGAAGATGAAAGCCAGGCCGCGGGCGCTGAACATGATGCCTAGCGTGGCGATGAAGGCCGGGATGCCAAACAGCGTGACCAATCCGCCGGTGAACAAGCCTACCAAACCACAAACCAAAATACCGGCCAGGCTGCCAAGCCAAAGGTGGCCAAGTGTCGGGTCGTCGCCTCCCAAGCCGCGAATAGCCAGAGCCGTGATGACGCCGGAGAAGGCGATGAGGCTGCCGACCGAAAGGTCGATGCCGGCGGTGATGATGATCATGGTCATCCCGATGGAAATTATGGCCACCACGGAGATCTGCTTCATGATGTTGAGGAGGTTGTCTTTCTTCAGGAAGTTCGGCCACCGATAAGTTTGCGGTTGATAGACCTTTGCCTTGGCCAGGCTGGGGTGCGTCTCGGCGAGCTTGGCCAGGTTGGCATTGCAGAAGTTAGCCATGTGTTTGTCGGCGGTGATTCCGGCAAGTTTGTTTCCTGTTGCTCCGTATTTGACCAATGCTTTTCGCGCGTCGGCCGGTTGACCAACGACGGTTTGAACCACGTTTAACTCGGCCTTGGTTAA
>DQOE01000249.1 GCA_015658765.1 Verrucomicrobiota bacterium
CCAAGCCCAGGTGCACCTCCGCCCCCAGCTTGGCCAACGGCTTGGTTTCGCGTTGGAGTTGCTTGTTGTCCTTGCAATCCACAGCCACCACCGAGGCGCCGCTGGCGCATAGCAACCGGCAGGCTGAGCGGCCCCTCGAACCGAGGCCGACCAATAAAATCCGTTTGCCTTTTAACTTGAACATGACTGCCTAACTTACCTCAATTTCAGCGTACTCAAAGCGAGCACCGCAAAAAGAATTCCCAAAATGTAAAACCGGGCGACCACCTGCGACTCGTACCACCCTTTTTTCTCGAAGTGATGATGCAGAGGCGCCATCAGGAACACTCGCCGCCCCTCGCCGAATTTTCGCCGCGTGTGCTTGAACCAGACGGTCTGGATCATCACCGACCCCGCCTCGAGCACGAACACCCCGCCGGCGATCACCAGCACGAACGGCTGATGAATCAGCACCGCGATCACGCCGAGCACGCCGCCCAGCGCCAGCGACCCGGTGTCGCCCATGAACACCTGCGCCGGGTGGCAGTTGAACCAGAGAAACCCCAGCCCGGCACCCACCATTGCCGCGCAAAACACCGTCAACTCCCCCGCCCCCTCGACGTACGGCACGCGCAGGTAGTCGGCCATAATCTTGTTGCCGGCGATGTAGGTGAAAATGATGAACACGAACGTCACGATCAGCGTGCAACCGATGGCCAGGCCGTCGAGGCCGTCGGTCAGGTTCACTGCGTTCGAGCTGCCGACGATGGCCGCCGTGGTGATCAACAGGCCAACGAGCCCCACGCCGGCAAACACAATTTCCCCGCTGTAAAACGGCACCGCCAGTTTCCCGATCAAGTCGCTCTTGACGGGGTCGGGGTGATGCCACAGGTACAGGCCGATTAACAGGCCCAGCGCCAGTTGCACCGCCAGTTTCACCTTCGAGTGGATGCCGGCCTTGTCCTGCTTGGTGAGCTTGACCCAGTCGTCGTAAAAACCGAGCGCCGCCAGCACCACCACCGACATCAGGCTCAGCGCGAGAAACTCGTTCCACTTGGCCCAAAGCAGCGCGGTGACATCCAGCGAGAGCACAATCATGATTCCCCCCATCGACGGCGTGCCTTTTTTGCTGAGCACGCGCGCGTGCAGTCCGCCGGCCTCCTCGGCCTTGTCCGAATATTCCTGGCCGAACTTCGACCGCTTGAGCAGCGCGATGATCTTTGGGCCAAGCCACCAGCAAAGCAGCAGCGCCGTCACCGCTGCGCCGGCTGTCCGGAAGGTGATGTACTGGAACACCCGCAGGAAGGAGAGCCAGTCCGCCCAGGCGGCGTGGCCGTTTTCGGCCAACCACTGCGGAACCTGGCTGAGATAAAAAAACATCCTGCCTCGCTATGTATTCATGGCCTCCGAAAGCACCTCGATGATGCCCTCCATTTTCGCCGCGCGGCTGCCCTTGATGAGCACCGCGTCGCCCGGTTCCAGTTTTTTGGCCAGCGCCTTGCCGGCCACGGTGACGTCGTCGAACGCCGCCACGTTGGCCAAGCCGGCCTCCTGTGCCGCGCGCACCGTCGTGTCCGCCCATCGGCCCACGGCGATGAGGCCGTTCAGGCCGAGCCCTGCCGCAAGCTGGCCCGCCTCAACGTGGGCGGACTCGCTGGCTTGGCCAAGCTCGGCCATGTCGCCGAGAACGGCAATGCGCTTTCCCTTAACCGGAAACGACCCGATCGTTTCCAAAGCCGCCAGAAGGGAGTCGGGGTTGGAGTTGTAGGCGTCGTTAATTATGCGGACACCGCCGAGTGTCTGCATCTCCATTCGCATCGACGCCGGACGGCAACGCTGCAGGCCCTGATCCAGTTCCTCCCGGCTCAGGCCCAGTTCCGCCGCAAGCGCAATCGCGAGTGCGGCGTTCCGGGCATTTTGATGGCCCAGCAGGTTGACGCAGTATGCTCCGTTCCGATCTCCCTTCGGCGAAATTATTTCAAAAGTGGTTCCCTCGTCGTCGGACCTGATGTCGGCGATGCGCCAGTCGCAGGCCTCCCCTTCCCCGACGGTGACGACCGTTGCGCGGCAACGGCGGCGGATCGCCTTCAGTCCCTCGATGTCTCCATTGACGAACAGGCAGCCCTCCGGCGGCAGCGCCTCCGCCAACGCGCCCTCCTCCTCGATCACTCCCTCGATGTTTCCAAAAAATTCCAGATGCTCACGCCCGATACTCGTCAACACGCCGTACCTTGGCCGGATGAGTTGCAGCAGCGGCTCCAACTCGCCAGGATGGTTCGAGCCGACCTCGAGCACCGCCGCCTCATGGGCCTCGCGCAGCCGCAGCAACGTGAGTGGCACGCCGATGTCGTTGTTGAAACTGGCCTCGCTCGAGAGCGTCTCGAGCCGCTGCCCCAGCACCGTGGCCAGGATTTCCTTGGTGCTGGTTTTGCCGTTGGAGCCGCCAACCGCGACCACCGGCAACTCGAAATCCTGCCGGTAACGGGCAGCCAATTGGCCAAGGGCGCACCGCGTCTCGTCCACCCCGATCATCGGCCCGGCGCTCTCCGCCTGGCCAAGGCGGGAGCGGTTGACCACGGCCGCCTCAGCCCCTTGGCCAAGCGCGTCGTTGAGGTAGTCGTGCCCGTCAAACCGGTCGCCGCGAATCGCAACAAACAAGTCGCCCGGCTTGGCCAGGCGCGAATCGGTGCAAATGTGCCGCACACTTGCCGAGCGCTCGCCCGCGACGAGCTGCCCGTTGCAGCTCTGCTCCACAAAACCTAGTGTCCGGGGTTCCATCATCTCGACACCACCCGGGGTTTCTGTTCCGACATCGACTTGACCGGCACCGACGGCTGAATGCCAAGGTAGTTGGCCGATTTCTCGGCAATCACCTTGAACGCCGGTGCCGCCACCACGCCGCCGTAATGGCCGTTGTGCGGCTCATCCACAAACACCCCGATGCACAACTGGGGATTCTCCGCCGGCAGGAAGCCGATGAACGACGAAAAATATTTTCCGTCCTCGTAGCCCCGTCGTGTCTTGGACGGCTTCTGCGCCGTGCCGGTCTTGCCGGCGACGGTGTAGTTTTGAAGCCATGCCTGTCGTGCAGTGCCCTCGGCGGAGACCACCGTCACCAGCGTCTCCACCATCTGCTGCGCTGTCTCGTCGTGAATCACCTTGCGAACCACGGTCGGTTTATACTGCATCACGACATTCCCATCCCGATCCACCAGCCGGTCCACCAGCAACGGCCGCATCAGGTTGCCGCCGTTGGCCATCGCGGACATCGCCATCACGAGCTGCAGCGGCGTTGCCGCGATCTCGTGGCCCATCGGAATCCGGGAGATCGACAACTTGCTCCAGTCCCTGACCGGATGAAGGATGCCGCGCACCTCCCCCGGCAACGGCACCCCGCTGCGTTGGCCAAAGCCCAACTCGGAAATGTATTTGTGCAGCCGCAGCGCCCCCAGCTTCATCGCCACCTTGGCCGTGCCGATGTTGGATGACTTGGTGATGATCTCCCGCACGGACAACGGGCCGTACGCGTGGTGGTCGCGCAGCACCTTGCCGGCGAAATAAAAGCGGCCGTTCTCGCAGTGGAACCGGTCATTCAGCCTCACGACATGCTCGTTGAGCGCGCCGGACACCGCCACGATCTTGAAGGTCGAGCCCGGCTCGAACACGTCGGCGATCACCCGGTTTCGGCGGTTGGCCGCGTTGGAGTCGCCGGGCTTGTTGGGGTTGTATGTCGGCCGGTTGGCCAGCGCGAGAATCGCGCCGGTTTGCGGGTTCACCACCACAACGCAGGCGCTCGCCGGAGTGTGCTTCGCACAAAGCGCCTCGAGCGCCTTCTCGGTGATGTACTGGATGTTGGCGTCGATCGTCAGCACCACGTTCATCCCGTCGCGCGACTTCACATTGTGCTCGCGAAACGCCACCACCTCGCGACGACTGCTGTCGGTCTCGGTCTCGCGCCAACCGCGCACGCCCTCAAGTTCCGAATCAAGCATCATCTCAATGCCGTGTTTCCCCTCGAGTCCGATCACCGGCACACTCGAGCCTTCCGGATCCCGCACGCCGACAAACCCCATCACATGGGCAGCGAGGTTGCCGCTGGGATAAACCCGCAACTGTGAATCGACCCGCTCACAAAATACAGAGCGCCTGACGTTGTAATATTTCAGCCGCTCCTTGCGGGGCAGCGATTTCACGTCGACACCAAACTCAATGTGCGCCAGCGCGTTGGTGATGCCCTGCCAATCCTCGAGTAGCACCTTGCGCCCAAGCACGACGTGCTTGTCCTCTCGCTGGCGTCCTTGCGCGTCGGTGTACACGCGGCGCTGCATGCGCTTGGCCAAGCCGGCGGCGTCCCTGCCGAGAAACGGCGCGATCGCCCGGGCCACGAGGCGTTGGTGAGCGCCAACCAGCGACGGGTCGGCGCACACCGTCTTGGCAATGCGGCTCGTCGCCAGCACCGTGCCGCGGATGTCCAGAATGTCGCCGCGCCTCGAGGCGTGAATCATCTTGCGGCGAGTGTTGTCCAGCGCGTGCGCGGCGTGCTTGTCGTGCTGGAGTACCTGTATATCCACCAACCTCACCCCAAGTCCCACATAACCGACCGTTATGAGTGAGACCAGTATCATCACCCTGCCCCGGTGAGTGTTGGCTCCTGTCGTCGCCATGTCAGTTTGTAAACAGATTCTTCTGCATCTCTGTTACGGCCGTCCCCGACGCGGCGTGTTTTTTACCGTGCGGTATTCCCCCGGTTCACTTTGCTTTAGCTCCTCGGCGTCCAGCGGAAGATCTGAGAGTCGCAACACCTGCTCCGGCTGCGGCATCGTCAGCCCCAGCCCCAGTTTGCGGACTCGTTCGTAAAGTTTCTGTGTCGAGCGCATCTCGGCGCGAAGTTGCTGCCAGCGCTGATTGTCGCTCTCGAGCATCTCCAGCCGCACTTCCTTCTTGCGAACCTCGCTGCCGAGCTGGTGGATCTGTGACTTCTGCCACACGTACCCCATCGCCGTGCCGCCGAGCAGCAGGCAAAACAACGCGGCCTTGATCCACGAACCAACACTCAGCGCGGAGTCCTGTTTTTTTCGGTTGCGCGGCATGACGATTTACAATTTTTCCATCGCCCGCATCTGGGCGCTGCGGCTTCGCGGGTTCCTCCCCACCTCGGCAGCGCTTGGCTTGATCGCCTTGCGGCTGAGTTCCCGGGCCAACGGCTCGCGCGGTTCGCGCAGCTCCGGCACGTCGACCTCGCCGCGCACCGTGTACGGCTTGGCCAAGCGGCGGCTGAACTGTTTCACAAGCCGGTCCTCCCCGGAGTGAAACGTGATGACCGCGAGGCGGCCGCCCGGCTTGAGCACCGACCAGGCGGCGTCCAGCCCGGCCTGCACCTGGCCAAGCTCGTCGTTCACCGCCATGCGCAGCGCCTGAAACACGCCGGTCGCCGGATGCGTCCGCGCGCCCCGCCGGGGGCAGGCCCGCTCCACCGTGTCGGCTAGTTGCGTGGTTGTCTCGATTCGCTGCATGTCGCGTTGTTCAACAATCGCCCGGGCAATACGCCGCGACCGGCGCTCTCCGCCCAGTTCCCAAAAAATCGTCGCCAGCTCCCCGGCCTCGAGCTCGTTCACCAGTTGCGCGGCGCTCACCGGCTGCCGCCGGTCCATCCGCATGTCCAGCGGCCCCTCGACCTGAAAGCTGAAACCGCGCTCCGCCTCGTCGAGCTGCGGCGAGCTCACCCCGAGATCCAGCAGTACCCCGTCGCAACTCGCCTTGGCCAAGCGCTTGGCCAAGCCGGCAAACGGCTCCCGGTGCAACTCCAGCCGGTCGCCAAACCGTTTCAAGCGCCTGGCCGCGGCGGCCAGCGCCCAATCGTCGCGGTCGAACCCCACCAGCCGCCCGTCCGGGCCGCTCGCCTCGAGGATCGCCTCCGCATGTCCGCCGCCGCCGACCGTGCCATCCACGTACAACCGACCCGCCGCCGGTTGAAGCGCCGAGAGCGCTTCCTCCAGCAAAACCGGTTCGTGGATGAATTCGGTCACAAGTCATCGGCTTTTTCGTGAGGCTCAATCGTCTCCACCCGCGAGGCATATTCCTTGTAGCTCCATGCCACCCTGCCATCCACGTACACGTCTGTCTTATAGTCCTTGGCCATTTCGATCGCCTCGTCCAACTCGGTGGCGTTCGTTTGCGCCGGCTCAGCCTCAGCCACTTTTTTGGCGACGGCTTCCAGCGCGCCAACGGATGCCCCCGCCATGATGCCGGCCGGCCAAAATGACTTGAACGCGAGCAACCAACGCCACGATCGATGCGACACAAACCGCGAGACTTGGTTCAGCGACGCAAACCGGCCGCGCATGCGCTCGGCCCACGAGCTCCTCATGGGTTCCTCGGCGATGAGGCTCGGGCGGAACTGGCTCACGCATTCACCGGCACGAACCGCCAGGTCCGATCCCTCCAAGTCGTTTCGCACCACCCGCACCCGCGTCGGGCTGATGCGGCTATACACCTCCACCTGATCCCGCGCCCGCGGCTTGGCCTCCGCTTGTCCAAGGTCCAGGTGGTTTCCCGGCCCGGACGTTTTTGACTCGATGACCAGCGGTTCAAGAAAACCAAACTCGCCCTGACCCGACTCCTCCGCCGTGGGCTGTATCAACGCCACCGGCTCCGGATGGGCAAGCTCACCGCCTCCCCCGCCGGTAAAGCCTTCCTGACTGTTTCCAATCCTGCGAGAGAGAAACTTTTCCCTTGGCCCCTCGAGGGTTCCACCAACCGACAGATATTGCATCAGGTTCATAGGTTTAAATTCTTGATGGCCGCAGCCGCGACCGCTTCGTTGCCCTGGTTGTTTTCGTTGAATCGACCCGGGTCCCAGATTTCGAACTTGTTCAACCGGCCCACAAACATGGCCTCCTTCCGCAGCCCGGCCACGGCGGCCAGCTCCTCCGGCAGACACAGCCGGCCCGCCTTGTCCAGTGTCAGGTGGGCCGAGCTCCCCCCGATGACCCGCTCCACCACCGCCGCCTCGTCATCGGAAAGCGACATCTCGTTCAACCTCTCCAGCAGCAGATTCCAGCGGGCGGGAGGCAACACCAAAAGAAACTGCTGATCCCCCAGCGGCCACGGGAGGACAGATAACTCCGTTTTGCCAGACTTCGGACGCCACTTGGAAGGCACCATGACACGCCTGCTCCCATCGATTCCGTGCCTGAATCGACCGGAAAAAACGGTCGTCGGTTGCTCCTGGGTTGCTGACATAACAGGTTGCTCGGACACCAATTTGGCCCCATGCGACCCAAAGTTTCCCGTTCTCTACCGTTTTCACCCCGAGACGTCAACCGATTTTTTGAAAAAAGTTTAACTTTTTTTGATTCCATCCCCCCTACCCCGCCGTTTGGGCATATTTTGAATTTCCGATAACGATAACGTAATTTCGCAACTGTTTCCAGCTGTTCACTGCTCGCTGCTCACTTAACCGCCGCCATCAAAGAATCGCGCTCGCTCTCGAAACCGGCTAGAGATGCCGCCGTGCGAACGGCCGATTTCGACTACCCCCTGCCTCAGGAACTTATTGCCCAGCATCCCATCGAGCAACGGGACGCCTCGCGACTGCTTACGCTGGATCGCTCCACCGCAACCATCGCGCACAGGCAATTTGCCGACTTGGAAGCACTGCTCCGCTCGGGCGACGTTTTGGTGGCGAACAACTCGCGTGTCATCCCGGCGCGCGTGCGTGGGCAAAAAGAAGGCGACGGCGCGCGGGTGGAAATCCTGCTCACCGAGGAACGCGCGCCCGGCGAATGGTGGTGCATGCTGCGTCCCGGCAAACGCATTCACAACGGGACACGCATCCAGTTGCACGACCTCGACGGCTGCCCCACTCCGAACTGGGTCGAGTCGATCGACAAGAACGACACCGGCAAATATCTGCTTCGCCTCCCCGGGTCGCCGGACGTACACGAACTCCTGCAAGCCATTGGCGAGACGCCGTTGCCACCGTACATCGAGCGCACGCCGATCGACACACTCGCCGATCGCGAGCGTTACCAGACGGTGTACGCCAAGGCCGACGGCTCGGTCGCCGCGCCGACCGCGGGACTGCACTTCACGGATGAGATGCTCAACCGGCTTCGCACAAAGGGCGTGACGTTCGCGGAAGTGACGCTGCACGTCGGGCCGGGAACGTTTCAGCCGGTGGAGTGCGACCGCATCGAGGATCACCCGATGCACGAGGAACGGTTCGAGATCAGCGCAGTCACCGCCGGGACAGTCAACCAAGCCAAGGCCGAGGGACGGCGGGTCATCGCCGTCGGCACAACGAGCATGCGCGTGCTTGAGTCGGTCGCCACCAGCGGTGTGCCGATCGAGCCACAGCTTGGCCGGACGGACATTTTCATCTACCCACCGCACGAGTTCCAGGTTGTCGATGCGTTGCTCACCAATTTTCACCTGCCCAAGTCCACGCTGCTGATGCTGGTAAGCGCGTTCGCGCAGCCGGGCGGCATCGGCGGGCGTGACCGCGTGTTGAGCGCCTACGCCGAGGCGGTCACCAGACGATACCGATTTTTCAGCTACGGCGACGCGATGTTTTTGCACTGAATGAAAACGA
>DQOE01000014.1 GCA_015658765.1 Verrucomicrobiota bacterium
AAACGCAGCGGCATCAACGGCCGCCCGTTCACCATGTACAAGTTCCGCTCGATGGGCACCAACGCCGAGCAGCGCAAGCACGAGTTGGCCGCCATGAACGAGATGAGCGGCCCGGTGTTCAAGGTCGCCAACGACCCGCGCATCACGCCGATCGGCCGGTTCCTGCGGCGGTTCAGCCTCGACGAGCTGCCCCAGTTGTTCAACGTCCTCAAGGGCGCCATGAGCCTCGTCGGCCCAAGGCCGCTGCCGGTGGACGAGACCAGGCGCTTCGAGGATCTCGCCCACCGCCGCCGCCTCAGCGTCAAGCCCGGCCTCACCTGCCTGTGGCAGATCAGTGGCCGCAACGAGGTCAATGAATTCTCCGACTGGGTGCGCCTCGACCTCGAGTACATCGACAACTGGTCGCTCTGGCTCGACATCAAGATCCTCTTCCGCACCATCCCGGTCGTTTTCATCGGCACCGGCGCGAAGTGAATCCGCGCACCTTTGCGCTTTCACGCACGGGCCGCCTCTGCTAAATAGTGTGCCCGTTCAAGGGCATGGAACTTTTATTCATCGGTTTTGCGGCGGGATTCGCCCACGTGATCAGCGGGGCGGACCACTTGGCCGCGCTGGCACCCTTCGCCGCACGCCGCGAACAGCACGCCGCGTGGCGGCTGGGCCTCCACTGGGGCCTTGGCCACGCCGGTGGCGTCGCGCTGATCGGCCTGCTCGTATGGCTCCTCAAGGGCACCGCCGCCGCCGAGTGGCTCTCCAGCGGCGCGGAGCAACTCGTCGGCGTGCTGCTGATCGCCGTCGGCACGCTGGGCATCCGCTCCCTGCTGCGGCACCGCGTCCACACCCACGAACACGATCACTTCGGCATTCGGCACTCGCACATCCACGCACACCTTGGCCAGGCGCACTCCCGCGCAAGCCACAAACACTCGCACGCCGCGCTGGGCATCGGACTGCTGCACGGCACCGCCGGCGGCACGCACCTCTGGGTTGTGCTGCCGACACTCGCCATCGCCAGCTTCGGCGGCGTCGCCCTCTACCTCGCCGCCTACGCCCTGGCCACCGTCGCGGCGATGACGCTGTTTTCCGCCGGGCTGGGCCGCTTGGCCAGGCGCCTGGCCAATGGCCGCCCGCAGCTTGGTCACGGCTTCGGCTTGGCCTGCTGCACCGCCTCAATGTTCATCGGTGGCTACTGGTTGTTTGCCGGTTAGCCCGGCGGCAACAGCGCGCGAGTCATGTCCAAGCTGATCCACCAAGCCATCGACTCGCTGCTCAAGGAAACTTCCCGCTCCTTTTACCTGACCCTCAAGGCGCTCCCGCCGCGCATCCGGCCGCAGATCGGCCTCGGCTACCTGCTCGCCCGCATCGCCGACACCGTCGCCGACTCGAAAGGCGGCCCCACCGACCAGCGTCTGCTCGCGCTCGAGCAATTCAACGAGCGCATCCAGGGCCGCACCGGTGCGCTGCCCAACCTCGCGATCCTCGCCCGGCTCCAGCGCGATCCCGCCGAGGTGCAACTGCTCGAGAACGCCGCCGCGCCGGTCACTTACCTCGAGCAGTTTTCCGACGCCGACCGGCAGCGCATCCGGCAGGTGCTCGACACGATCACCGGCGGGCAGATGCTCGACCTCCAGCGCTTCGCCTACGCCACCGGCGACACGATCATCCCGCTGGCGCGCGAGGAGGAACTCGACGACTACACCTACCGCGTCGCCGGTTGTGTCGGTGAATTCTGGACGCACCTTTCGCTCGCGCACCTCTTCGAGGCCGATGCCGCCACCAAGGCGCGGTTGCTCGAGACCGGCGTGCGTTTCGGCAAGGGATTGCAACTGGTCAACATCCTGCGCGACATCCCGGCCGACCTGCGCATGGGCCGCTGCTACCTGCCCAGCGCCGTGCTGGCCGAGCACGACCTCACGCCGCACGACCTGCTCACGCCGGAGACCATCGACCGGTTCCGCCCCGTTTACGACAGCTACCTCGACAAGGCCGCCGCGCACCTTGACGCCGCCGTAGAGTACATCGGCCTGCTGCCGTACCGGCAGTTTCGGCTGCGCGCCGCCAGCATGCTGCCAGTGCTCATCGGCCAGCGGACTCTCGCGCTGCTACGAGGGCAAAACGTGCTCGACGCCGAAAACCGAATCAAGGTCAGCCGCCCCGAGATCAAGCAGTTGACCCGGCAAACCGCCCTCGCCGTGCCGTCGTGGCGGCGCAGCCAAAAACTGCTCGACGCCCAACGCCATGCCTGAGCCTGCACGCACCCGAACACTGATGCTGCTGGCGGCGGCTTGGCTGCTCGCCGGTTGCAGCGGCGACCCGGCGGCCAAGCCCGGTTTTCACGAGATCAACCAGCACCGGTTTTTTGTCAACAGCCTCGGCATGCAATTTGTCCAGTTGCCCGACAGCGACGCCTGGCTCGGCGTCTGGGAAACCCGCGTCGCCGATTACGCCGCCTTTGCCAACGCCACCACCAACGGCTGGCAGGCCGCCTGGTTTCAGGACACCGACCGCCACCCCGCCGTCAACGTCCACTGGCACGACACCCAGGCTTTTTGCGCGTGGCTCAGCCAACGCGAACGCGAGAGCGGCCTGCTCGCCGCCGATGAGGGCTACCGCCTGCCGACCTCGAGCGAGTGGATCGCCGCGCTTGGCCAAGCGGAGCCAACCGACAGCGGCAACTTCGGCCCGCAACTCGGCAGCGAAAGTTTTGACCGCACCAGCCCGGTCGGCTCGTTTCCGGGCAACGCGCTTGGCCTGCACGACCTCCGGGGCAATGTGTGGGAGTGGTGCACCGCTTGGCCAAGCGAGGAGGGAGTTGGCCGCATCCTGCGCGGCGGCGGCTGGCGCGACAACACCCCCGGGCTGCTCGCCGCCGACCGCGAACTCATCGTCACCCCCAAGGTCGCCACCGAGGATTACGGCTTCCGCTGCATCCTCATCCTCAAGCACCCCGCCCAGCCGCACTAAAACGGGTCGCTCAAAGTTCGCGGCAGCGTCTTGGAGTGCGGTTCTCTGCATCTCTTTATTAAACGCAGAGAGCGCGGAGGCGACTCGTAATTGGTTTCCGTGTTTCACACTATTTATTCACAATTTGGGAATCTCGCTTGTGGCGGTTTTACATTGTCCCGTACATTGTCCGCAGGTCGGGGAAAAGGCTTTCCCCGAGAAAAGAACGATTTTGAAACACGACAACGACTGTTTGACGCAGCACCCGGATCGGTTTGTGAACCGGCACATCGGCCCGCGACAGGACGACATTGCAGCGATGCTCGCGGCGCTTGGCCACGAGTCGCTCGACGCGATGATCAACGCCGGCACGCCGAGCAGCATCCGCCTCGCCGAGCCGCCCGAGCTGCCTGCCGCCCAAGGCGAGACCGAGGCGCTCCAGTCGCTCCGTCGCTTGGCCGGCGAAAACCAGGTTTGGCGCTCGTACATCGGCATGGGCTACCACGACTGCATCACCCCGCCGGTCATCCAGCGCAACCTGCTCGAGAATCCCGGCTGGTACACGCAGTACACGCCGTATCAGGCCGAGATCTCGCAGGGCCGCCTCGAGGCGCTGCTCAATTTTCAAACGATGGTCTGCGACCTCGCCGGCATGGAGATCGCCAACGCGTCGCTGCTCGACGAGGCCACCGCCGCCGCTGAGGCGGTCACGATGTGCCGCAACATCCAGTCGCGCAACAAGGCAAATGCAGTGTTCGTCTCTGACGGTTGCCATCCGTCAACGCTCTCCGTGCTTCGCACGCGCGCCGAGGCGCTCGGCATCGGGATCGTCACCGGCGATCCGGACGAGTTCGACTTCAGCACGCCGGTGTTTGCCGTGGTGCTGCAGTACCCGGCCACCGACGGCACGCTGACCGACCCGAGCGGGTTCATTGCACGCGCACACGACAACGACGCGCTGGCCATCGTCGCGACCGACCTGCTGGTGCTCACGCAGATCAAGCCCCCCGGCGAACTCGGCGCGGACGTCGCCATCGGCAGCGCGCAGCGTTTCGGCGTGCCGATGGGCTACGGCGGCCCGCACGCGGCGTTCATCGCCACACGGGACAAACACAAGCGACGGCTGCCGGGCCGGATCGTCGGCGTGTCCAAGGACGCGAACGGCCGCCCTGCCCTGCGGTTGGCGTTGCAGACACGCGAGCAGCACATCCGCCGCGACAAGGCCACGAGCAACATCTGCACCGCGCAGGCGTTGCTGGCCAACATCGCCTCGATGTACGCCGTGTACCACGGCCCCGACGGGCTGCGGCAAATCGGCGGACGCGTCCACGCCCAAGCCAAGGCGTTGGCCAACGGCTTGCGGCAGCTTGGCCAAGCGGTGGAGTCGGAGCATTTTTTCGACACGATCACTGTCGCGCTTGGCCAGGCGGCGGACAGCGTGATTGCCGAGGCAGAGAAACGGCGGATCAACCTTCGGCAACTCGGCGCCGGGCGTGTCGGCATCGCGCTCGACGAGACAGTGACACCGGCCGACTTGGCCGACTTGCTGGCGGTTTTCAACGGCGGCCAAGCGGTGGGCTTTGAGTTGG
>DQOE01000347.1 GCA_015658765.1 Verrucomicrobiota bacterium
AACGCGCCGTGAATTGCCGGGTTGCTCAGCCGATGATCGTCCGGTGCATCGACGAGGTGTTTGCCGACGAGAATGCCGAAGAAACGGTTGGCCACATTGCGGCCGAACTGGTCGTGGCCGCCGTCGAGAATGCTCCACGCCAGTTCATCGCCGGGGGCCAGCGGCGCGGCGGGATTGAGCTGGAGCAGCGCGGGTTGAACCGCCTTGCCGGTGCCGGGCAGGAACAGCTTGCCGGCCATCATGCCGCCGTCGGGGTTCGGCCGCTCGTCGGCAAAGTACGCGGAGAAGGCAAGGTGCTCGCGTTGCTGCCAGCGATCCATCGGGTGGTCGTGGCACCGCGCGCAGCCGATGCTCAGGCCGAGCAGCGTGCGGCCAACGTACTCGGCGCGGTCGCGCGGGTCGTTGTGACGCGAGACAAATCCACCCGCCTCGCCGCCGCCGAGAATGTCGCGGGCCAGTTGCGGCAGCGGCTTGTTTTGGCGGACGGCATCGAGCAGGTAGAGGCGTAGTTTTGTGTTACGTGGCTTCTCGAAATCTTTTTCCAAGCGCCCTTCGGGCAGTTCGAGCCAGTGGCGGTAGTGGCCGGCAAAAACCTGGGCGAACTCCTCCGAGCGCATCAGGCGATCCGCCGTCTTGGCTAGGCGCCTGGTTGGCGGCAGGGCGATGAAGGCGTCGAGTTCGTCCGGCGTCGGAGGACGACCGGCGAGGTCGATGTGCACCCGGCGGGCGAGCACGAAGGCGTCCGCCTCGGCACTGGATCTGAGGCCAAGCGACTCGAGGCCGGCGAGCCAGGCGCTGTCGAGCGGGTGCGTCGTCGTCGACTCGTCCGGCGGATCTTCGTTGAACGACTGGCGGATGACGGCTCGGGCATTGCGGCCGGCGTAACGGGCGATGATCCACGCCTCGCCGGGGGCGAGCGGGGTCACCGAGCCGTCGTCGTGGGCGAGCGCGACGGTCTCGTCGGTGCTCGAGAAAACAGTGAGCCGCGTGACGTCGCGGGTGACCGTGCGCTTGGCCAGGCGGTATTCCGCCACGGCGGAGAAACCACCGTCGCGCGGCTCGAGCCGCAGCTTGGCCAGGCGGCCCGGCTCGTTCTCGGTGAACGCCGCACCGCGCCGAATCCAGCCGAGCAGCGACTCGTAATCGGCGCTGTCTTTTTTGAAAATACGGCCGCCCTTGTGCTTGATTTGGCGGGTGGGTTTGCGGAGCAGCAGGCTGGCTTCCGGCTTGGCCAGATCGATCCGGCGGCCGTCAAGGTCCTGCGTGAGCGCGGCGTAGTCGGCGGCGGGATTCATCGCGAACAACGACAGCTTGAAGCCGGCCTGGCCGGTCGCCGCGCCGTGGCACTCGGCCGAGGCGCAGGCCTGCTTGACCAGCAACGGCGAGATGTCGTGCGCGAAGTGAAACGGCTTCGGCTCGTCCGCCTGGCTGGCCAAGCCGGTGGAGAGCAGCGCCGCGGTGGCGGCGCGAATGGCCCAAGAACAGGGCATAATCAAAGTTTAGCGGCGCTCGCGGCGTTGCCGCTTGGCTGGGTGCTTGTCCAAAAATCCCTCAGCCAACTCGTGGGCATGCGGCGTGCCGTAGCGATCCTTTAGGCTGAGCACGAGCCGGAACATCTCGCGCACCTGCCGCGTCAGCTCAGCGCTCTCGGCGGCGCGGTCGGTGATGCCCGCGTAAACCTCCTCGTTGCGCTCGTCGCTGTTCGTCTTGCGGATGAAGACGCGGAGGTTGGACTGCAGATCGGCATCGTCCGGCGGCGCGCCTTCGCGCTTGGCCGCCGGTTTGGCCGGGTTGCGATCGGCGGCGGGACGGCGTTCGGCGTTCGGCGCGGCGCGCTTCATCCGTTGCGGCTTGCGCTGCTGCATGCGGCTGTTCATCTGCCCGTTCTCGACGCGGGCAAGGCGCGCGCGGAGTTTTTGCAACTGCACGCCCTGGTTGACGGCCAGCTCGCGAACGGCATGACCGCTCTTCGGCAAATTGCCGGCAATCATTTTTCTCAACTCGTCCGGATCCGCCGGGATTTTTCCGGCGACGGCCTCGACCCATTCGCGCAACTCGGGAAGATTGTGCTGGCCGGCGTCGGTGAGCGCGACCGAGCGCACCACCTGTCCGCCCTTGGCCAGGACGATCGTGAGTGCGGCACGGCGGTTGAGCGCGTAGTCGCCAGGCCCCTCGAGCCCGTCGAGGCTCAGGATGATCGGGTGCGCGAGCTTGAGCGAACCATTGATGGCCTTGAGGCGGTTCTCCGCCGAGGTGCGGTCATCGTGGAGCAGCAGCGTGTGCGAGTGAAAACCAAGGACGGAATATTCCGAGGTGAGGTCGTCGAGACCGCGCAGCACCGGGATGATGTTCCGGGAAAGTTCATGGATGAAGAGCAGCGCGCCGGGTGCGCGCCCAAGCAACTTGGCCGCGTCGAACTCGCGGCCCTTGTGCGGGCCGTGCAGGGCGTAGCTGTTCACCGGCGCGAGCAGCGAACCGGTCGGCGGCCCCGAGACGATGTCGGCGGCTTGGCCATTTTGCGCCATCAAGCCCAATGCGAGTGCCAACGAGGGGAAGAATTTGGTTTTCATTTGCCTCAAACGATTTGTCTCAGGGAACAATCCCACCGGAAGGACGAAAGTCCAGTCCCGAATTACCGCCGATCACCGCTTGGTCAAGCGGCTATTGTGTGTTGGTGGTGGGTTGCTCCTCGTTGTAGGCCTTGGGGCTGATGGGTTCGCGGTTTTCGTCAGCCAAGTCCACCAGCATCAGGTTGCCGTCACTGTCGAGCTTGAAAATGCCGTAGCGTGCCGCTTCGAATGCCTTGGCTTTGCCTTCCTGAAAAAAGAAGGAGTGCGTGGCCACCTCGGGACGGCGACCGCTGAAATTGAACCGGAGCAACCGTTCGTTTTCAGCCAAGTCTTTACCATTGTAGACGCGATCCAACCTTGCCACGCCGTTGTCGTCTTTTTTAATGACGATCTGTCCGCGGTGGCCGCGCAGTTCCCGCTTTCTGCCCAGTTCATTGTGCAGGCGATAATTCAGTGCCATGTAATCCCCCTGCAACAGGGAGCGCGGGTCGCGCGGCGCTAATTCCAACAGGATCGTTTCGCCGTTGGCTTTCAGGGATTCTTTGCTGAGAATTCCAAGGTTGAGATAGCCCAACACCGGGAGCAGGAGCAGGAGTGCCAGTTTTATGCGCATGAGTTTTGTTCCTTTCTGGTAACGAGTGCATTCAGGATGAGACGAATGCCAAGCAGCAAAATTCCACTGCCAAGCAGGACGTATGATTTTGTCTCCAAGCTGAAATCCATTTGATAATAGTAATAAATGAGAAATCCAGTCAGGGAAATCCAGCCAATGAATGAAACCAACCGGCGATGATTCATGCGCCCAAAAACCGTTAACATGATCGAAAGTAAAATTCCTGCGTTGGTGAAAAGCGCCAGTAAAATGACCCCCACAGCGATCACGATGGCTTGTGAGTCCATCTGTTTTTTAAACCCACCAACAGCATGGGACAGGAGGTACAACAAACCAAAACCGGCGATGAAATTAGGCAGCCAGATTTCAAATCCTAATACAGGGTCAAGTTTCGGTTCACCCATCAACCCCGACTGCATCACTGCCAAACCGAGAAGTGTGCAAATCAAGGCATACGCAACTGGATCGTATAGTTTTTTGACCTTCTCATGAAGCAGCAGAAACCCAGCACAAATCATATAGGTGAGGAAAAAGAAGTTCATAATCCAAGCGGCGACAACGGGCATCACATCACTATCTAAATCTGGCAAGGCAATGACAATCTCGATGAATAACCCAAGGAAGAAACAACTGGAAATAAATCGATCCAGCACAAACGGGAAAAGCTTATAGGTCAGTACAGTTGCCAAACCAATACCTAGAAGAGCGACTCGCTGTTCACCTCTCGACCTCAAGGAAAACAAGTCGCCAAACATCTCCACAAAACCGATCACGAACAGTATTTTGCCAACGGCCAGAATGGTGAATGAACAGGTGATGAAGAACACCTGAAGGATCGGGTTGCTTTTTTTCGCTGCAACCAAAAGGCCGTAGGCTGCGGCAACAAACACCAGACCCAGGATCAGGAAGCCGTCCTCATCAATAATCCCGCTAATTGCCAGAAACAGAAAAAAGAAACCGCTGGCGATCAAAGCGCCGATCAACGTCAGGATGCGGAGGTAAACCGGCACCTCTTCACCAACGCTACGAGTGGCCAATTGTTTGCCGGCCTCCTCGGGGTCATGGAGCATCCCTTTCGCGCTTAAAGTGCCGAGCAAAGCCCCGGAGGTGATGGGTTCATTGGGTTGATTCATGCGATCCCTTCCATTGCAGTTGAATTTTGCGGAGAAACATCACTGCCAAGCCGAAGTTCACCACCGTAAACAAAAAACCAATCAAGAGGATCGGTTCGATATCCAAATCCATTTCGACGAGCACCCTGATGCAGAGCACCTCCAGCGACAAACAAACCGATAACATCGTAAGCGTCAGAACACCCAGGCTGGGAGCCTTTAGTCGATAGCAGGCGTAGAACAATCCAAGCCCGAGGATTCCCGCCACGGCGCCATAGATGATGAGTGGCGGCAGGGAACTGATGACGAACTTGGCGAAGATTGGGATGTTGAGGCCAAGAATCGTGATGGTGGTGTTGTAGTCGATGTCCGCCGCGACAATTAAGGTCCAAATCGGCAAACTCAGCGGAAGAATCGTGCAAAAGGCGGGGACGATCCGCGTCCAGTTTGGCTTTAACCATTCTACGCCACGGGCAACCGCCCACTCGCGGGCCGCAAGGATTGCTCCGTTCAACAGCGCCATGTCGATGAATAGAAATCGCGTCATCTCTCGCGTCGGCGAAAAAATAAACTCAAAGGCGACAAAGGCATCGATCCCTCGGAAGAAATAGAGCCACACCGCGAGATTCGCGAGCACGACCCACAAGGCCCAATACGCTGGAAAGCGGGAAATGATTGCCCAACCAAGAATCAAAACCGCCCATTCCAGAAACAGGACAAAAGAGTCCGCGCCGGTTTGATACGCTTGACCGAAGATCGCGAGGAACACCCCGACCAAAACGCCGGCGGAGAGCAACAGCATCTTGCCGGTGAGCCGTTCAAGAGACCGTCGCCACGCGCCCACCAAACATCCCGCGATAGCCAACTCCACGATGGTGAACTTGGCCCAAGCTGGGATCGACTGCCAATTCACCGCGAAAAAGAAAATGACCCCGGTCAAGGACAGCACCGCCCCGAGGATCAGCAGCAACTGAGACAACCAAGCCTGCCAAGCGCCTCGCGGGTGCAGAATATCCAGTGCTGCCTGCCGGCCGGTCCGGTCGATATGCCCGCTGGCGAACAGCGTCTCCACCCACTCGCGCGAGGCGGGGGTTTGCTCCAAAACCGGCTGATCCTGGCCTGTGTCCATCGGTTCCATGCCCTTAAAGAAGAGGACACTATCACAGCCCCCGTAAAAACCGTCCATTGATAAAATCAATAGGTCCATCGATTAAATCAATACTCAGTGAGCGAACCGAGCCGGAGAAAAAACTTGCGCCCATTCCTCGCACTGGCAGCATTCCTCCTCATGCGGGCATTTTTGAAACGAGCTGCCTTAGGCTTCACTCTGGTGGAGTTGCTGGTGGTGATTGCGATCATCGCCATTCTTGCCAGCCTGCTGCTGCCAGCCCTTGGCAACGCAAAAGAGTCCGCCCGCTCGGTTGCCTGCATCAACAGCCTTCGCCAACTTGGAATGGCTTCCTCCCTTTACGCGGTGGATAACGATGACAACTATCCCACCTTTCGCAAGTGGCTCTACACCCGCGTGGGCGACATGACAACCGGCACCCTGCACCCTTACCTTGACAACAAGGACGTCTATCTTTGCCTGACTGACAAGAAAGAGCTGAGTGCCGGCAGGCCGCGCCGGAACACCAACACGGGCGGGGGAGGCGGGAGGTTCAACCGGTTTGCCCCGCGCAACTACAGCTACGCCATGAACTGCGGCATTTGCCATGAGACCAAGGTATCCGCCTTCAAGGCCCCCACAAAGACGATGTTGCTAATGGAAGGCAACCTCGGGCCGAATGATTACAGCGGACAGGTGGGGCCAAGGGGATTTGGTGGCGCTGCCGAGTCGTTGTCTCTCCGGCACAAGGGTTATGGGAATTTGCTCTTCTCAGACATCCATGTTGAGAAAATGGACGGTGACGCCTATCGCAAAGCCTCCAGGAAAAAGCGATTTTGGCT
>DQOE01000045.1 GCA_015658765.1 Verrucomicrobiota bacterium
ATCTACACCAGCGCCGACAAGGGTGTGATCGCTTTTTCGCCGGACGGAAAGGTGGCCCGTGAGTTTCTCGGCGAACCGTACACCAACTTGCACGACGTCGAGATTCGCGTCGAGGACGGCACCGAATACCTTTACGGTGCCCGAAATAAAAACGCTGAGGGGATCAAGTTCAACGCCGCCGACGGCAAGGTCGCTTTGCGCCTGCCCTTCCCTGCGGCGTCCGGGCTCGCTGCAAAGCCGTTCAACCCCACCGCCATCACGGTGTCCGACGACGGCAACATTTTTCTCTCTGACGGCTACGCCAGTAACATCATTTTCAAGTTCGACAAAGCCGGGAAGTACCTGATGCACTTTGGCGCGAAGGGCAACGGGCCGCGGCAGTTCAACACCGCGCACGGCATGACGCTCGATACCCGCTACGAGCCGAACCGCCTGCTGATCTGCGACCGCAACCACCAGCCCCGCGGCCGCCTGCTGCACTACAGCCTCGAGGGCGAATACATCAACGAAGTCATAGGCGGCCTCGGTATGCCAACCTCTGTTTCCGTGCAGGGCGACTATGTCTCGGTGCCGGACCTGCACGGCCGCGTGGTCATCCTCGACAAAACCAACACCATCATGGCCGTGCTCGGACATAACCCGGACTCCAAGCTGGGACGCAATTACGGAGTGAAACAGGCGGACTGGATCGAGGGTGTCTTCAGCGGCACACACGGCTCCGGTTGGGATGCAGACGGCAACCTCTACGTGCAGGACTGGAACGTGGATGGTCGCATCATGAAACTCGTCCGCGTGAAGGGCTGAGCGAAACCGAACCTGGCCAAGCGCTATCGGTTCGGGATCGGCATGCGCTTGAACTCGAATGGCATCGTCTCTGGCACTACGTTGACGCCGCTCGTGAACTTGAACGGCGCACCCACACGGCCTGTCGCCTGGCCAAGCCGCCCGCCGCGCCTGGTTGATATGCCGCGCTTGATCGGCTCGGCGTAGGTCAACTCGACCATAAACGCCGTCCAGCCTTTCTCCGGTTCGGGCACGCGGCCCACATAGACGCCACGGCTCACCGGGTTCAGCTTGCTGCTCGTCCAGGTTTTGCCGGTGGTATCGATGCGGAAATCCCGCGTCTCGGTGTTGGTGCATTGCCACAGCAAAACTTCCTTCGGGCGAGTCTTGGTGGTCATCTTGATTGAGCCGTCTTCCTGCACGTCCCACTCGTACTCGGGCAGCTTGGTCTTGTTCAAAATCGCGTTGTAGTAGGCGGCCAGGCTGTAAACGGCATCCGAGCCATCGAGCGAATGGCCGGCGTTGGGGACGTAGCGCAGGTGCTTCTGGCCGAGCAAATTCTTATAGTAAAACTTCCACGAGTCCGGCAGGAAAAACTGGTCGCCGCAGGCGTTGATCAGGTACTTGGGCATCGTGTAGCGCTCAAGGTATTCGTACGGTTCGACGATCTCCAGCAGGCGCTTGTACTCGGGTGTGTCCTGCCAACCCATGATACCCATTTCCACGTAGTCTCCCACCGCCGGGGCATAAAAACCGTAGGCGCGGTAGTGGTGCTTGAACGACGGGATGACGTTAAGCATGTCGATGACAATCGGCACAATGGCGACGATGCGCTTGTCCACCGCAGCAATGCTCCAGGTCGTCCAACCTCGCTTGGATCCGCCGGCGGCGACAAATTTGTCCACGACCACTTCGCCGCCCTCCGGCTTGGCGAGGAAATCGGTGACGGTATCCATCGCGCGCGCGACCGCCTTGGTCATTGGCAGGCGGGCGGGCCAGCGGTCGTCGCCAGTTCGCAGGTATTTGTCCCACGTATAGGCGATGAGTGAGTCCTCGGTGCGGGTGCGTTCCTCACCGACAAATTGCAGCGGTTCGTTGGGCACCATTTTCAGCACCGTGACGACCGAGCCAGTCTTGGCGGCGATCTTCGCCATGGTGCCGTCGCCCTTTGTGGGCGGGTCGCCCCCATTGCTGCCGCCGGTGATGAGAATGAGGCCGGTGTCGTGCTTCAACCGATGCGGCTTGGCCACAATCATCCAGTGCTTCCACAACGTGCGGTTGACGTCCTTCTCGGTCAGGAATTTCTGCGATGTCATGCCAAGAATGTAAGTGGTACAACCATCCCCTTCGTGCTGGGAAATCAACTTGTATTCGTAAGCCGGATCCGGCTTGGCCAGATAGCGATCAAGCGCTGTCTCCCCGCCCATTGCGGATGGCAAAATTGTGCAACCCAATGCCAGTGCAACTATGACTCGACTTGTTTTCATTGAAGGTAACGTCTTCATGTTAAAGTATTTTAGGCGGATTTTGCCCCGACGGTGTGCCGTCGCGTTTCCAGCGCAACTTCGTTTTCAGTTTGCCCTCCTCATAAACAGCCTCCCATCTTGGCTGTCCGTTTTCATATCTGTGAATCTCCACGCCATGTCTCTTTCCGGCGCGATACTCGGAAGAAACCTGGATTTTTCCGTCGGGAAAATAAGTTGTACTGACCCCATCAAGCTTACCGGCCAGGTAGTTTTCAATAACCCAAAGTTTCCCATCGTCGAACCATCGCCTAAAGGCCCCGTTCTCGACTCCGTTCACATAATTCACCTCAAACTCACGACCGCCAGTCTTTCTTAACTGGAGAAACTTTCCGTGAATTTTGCCATTTTTATACTCCGCCTGACCGACCAAGTTGCCCTCCTCATCCCAACCCTTCCAGACACCATTAAGCTTCCCATTCTTTAGCGAGTAGCTCTCGGCTTTCTTTTTGTTGGGATGTGTTTTCACAACCAAACCGGTATACGACTTTCCCTCGTAAAAATACACCTCACCACTCGTTTCCTTGAGTTGGGCTTCTTCGATCGGTCTTGTGGTTTGATCCGACTGGCCGAGCGTGTGGGCTAGAGACAAGTGCGCAAAAAGAAAAATGGTGAGTTGCAAGCGGCCGTTTGTAGGGCTTTGGATCATTCCACGAACAAACTGCCGCAAAAGGCTCAACCTTTCAACAGCTTGGCCAAGGTTTCGCCGACAACCTGCGGGTTGGCCTTGCCCCGGCTGGCTTTCATTACCTGGCCCTTGAGGAAGTTGATGGCGTTCTCCTTGCCATTCCGATAGTCGTCCGCAGGGCCGGGGTTGGAATCGATCGCCTCCCGACACCACTTGTCTAGTTCACCGCTTTCGCTGACCTGCGCCAGCCCCTTGGCCTCGACGATCACCACCGGCGAACCACCGTTCTCAAACAACTCCGCAAACACCTCCTGCCCTCCCTTGCTGCTTATGGTGCCAGCATCGATGATCCCGACCAACTCGCGAATCGCTACCGGCTCAAACTTCAGTTCGTCAACCGTTGTGCCGGTCTCAATGAGGCGCGCCTGCAGATTGTTGATCACCCAGTTGGCGATGGCCTTGGCATTTTTCGCCCCCTCGACGGCTTTCTCAAAAAAACCCCCGAGCGGCACGTTGCCGACGAATACATCGGCGTCCTGCGCCGGGATGCAGTAGTCACTCACGAAGCGCTGCTTGCGGGCGAGCGGCAGCTCGACGATGTGCGAGCGCACCTCCGCCAGCCATGCCTCGTCCGGCTTGAGCGGCATGATGTCCGGCTCGGGAAGATAGCGGTAGTCATGTGCGTGCTCCTTGGTGCGCATGCTCTCGGTGATGCCGGCGACGTCATCCCACCGGCGGGTTTCCTGCACAAGCGTCCCGCCGCTCTCGAGCGTCTCGATCTGCCGAGGCACCTCGTAGTTGATCGCGCGCCGGACGCCGCTGAAGGTGTTCATGTTTTTGATCTCCACCTTCACGCCGAGCTTCTCTTCGCCTTTGGGTCGCACGCTGATGTTCACGTCGCAGCGCACCATGCCCTTCTCCATGTCACAGTCGCTGATGCCGCCGTAAATCAAAATGTCCTTCAGCGCGTTGAGGTACTCGTACGCCATGTCGGCGCTGCGCAAGTCCGGCTCGGAGACGATCTCGAGCAGCGGCACGCCGGCGCGGTTGAAGTCCACGCCGCTGTGCTGGGCGAAGTGGTTGTTTTTGCCGACGTCCTCCTCGATGTGGGCACGGGTGATGCGCACGCGCTCGATGCCATCGCCGAACTCAAAGTCCACGTGGCCGGTCGTTGTCGATGGGAAATCGAACTGCGTGATTTGGTAGTCCTTGCAGACGTCGGGATAAAAATAATTCTTGCGGTCGAACTTGGCGAAGCGTGGCACCTCGCAGTTTAGCAGATAACCGGTGAGTGTCGTGAGTTGCAGCGCGCGTTCATTGGGCACCGGTAACACGCCGGGCATGCCAAGGCAGACCGGGCAGACGTTCGTGTTCGGCTCCGCGCCAAACTGGTTGGCGCAGCCACAAAACATCTTCGACTTCGTCTTGAGCTGACAGTGGGTCTCGAGCCCGATGACCGTCTCGTATTCCATCAGAGCGCCGCCCTTTCCGTATGCCACGGCGTGGCTTGTTCGTAGGCGTGGGCGATCTGCAGCAACTCGCTCTCGCCGAATGGTTTACCGAGAAACTGAAGGCCGATCGGCAGCTTCGGTTCGCTCGTGAATCCGCACGGCAAACTGATGCCGCACGTGCCGGCCAAGTTGCATGAAATCGTGAAAATATCAGACAAATACATTTGCAACGGGTCGTCCATTTTCTCGCCGGCCTTGAAAGCCGGAGCCGGCACGGTCGGCGTGATCAGCGCGTCAACCGTCTCGAACACCTGCTCGAAGTCGCGCTTGATCAGCGTGCGCGCTTTTTGCGCCCGCAAATAATAAGCGTCGTAATAACCGCTGCTCAGCACGTACGTGCCAAGGATGATCCGCCGCTTGACCTCCTCGCCAAAGCCCTGCCCGCGCGTGTTGCAGTAGAGCGAAAACGGGTCGTCGCCATCGACGCGATCGCCGTAGCGGATGCCGTCGAACCGCGCAAGGTTCGCGCTGGCCTCGGCGGTGGCCACGATGTAGTAGGTCGCCACGCCGTACTCGGTGTGCGGCATGCTGACCTCGTGAATCTCCGCGCCAAGCGCCTCGCACTGTTTCACCGCCGCGTCGAACGCAGCGCGCACTTCGGGGTCGATGCCGTCGATGAGAAATTCCCTCGGCAAGCCAAGCTTGGTTCCCTTCAAGTCGCCGCCGAGTTCGGCGACGTAATCCGGCACGTCCGTCGGCACGCTGGTTGAGTCGTGCGGGTCGTGGCCTGACATCGCGCCGAGCAACGTCGCCGAGTCGCGCACCTCCTTCGTCAACGGGCCGACTTGGTCGAGCGAGGAGGCGAACGCCACCACGCCGTAGCGCGACACGCGCCCGTAAGTCGGCTTGAGGCCGACGCAGCCGCACAGCGCCGCCGGTTGGCGGATTGAGCCGCCGGTGTCGGTGCCGATGCTGCCAAAACATTCCTGCGCCGCGACCGCTGCCGCGCAGCCGCCGCTCGAGCCGCCCGGCACGCGCTCCAAGTCCCACGGGTTGTTGCTGCGCCCGAACGCCGAGTTCTCGGTCGAGCTGCCCATCGCGAACTCGTCCATGTTCAACCGGCCAAACAGCACCGCGCCGGCGTCGCGCAGTTTGCGCACGACCGTGCCGTCGTACGGCGAGAGGAAGTCGCCGAGGATTTTTGACGAGCAGTTGGCCGGCTGGCCCTTGGCACAAAACAAATCCTTCAGCGAGATCGGCACGCCGAGCAGCGGTTGAGCGGCGTGAGTGTTGCCCTTGGCCAAGGCCGCGTCGGCAGCGTCCGCTTGGCCAAGCGCGTCGTCGCGGTCGATGCTCATGAAGGCGTTGACCTGGCCATCGACGGCGTCGATGCGGTCGAGGCATGCCTGCATCGCCTCGCGGGAGGAAACCTTCTTTGCCGCGAGCTTCGCCGTGAGGCCGGAGAGGGTGAGTTCGTGCAGCATCACTCGACGATCTTAGGCACGATGAACAAGCCGTTGGCCTGCTTGGGCGCGTTGGCCAAGGCGGCTTCCTGCGGGATCGACGGGCGCACCTCGTCGGCGCGCAGAACGTTGGCCAATGGCACGGCGTGGGCCATCGGCTCGACGCCGGTGACATCGAGTTCCTCGAGTTTTTTCACGTAGCCGAGAATGTCGCCGAGTTGATAGCCGAGCTTGGCCTCCTCGTCAGGTGTCAGGGCGATTCGTGCCAGGTTGGCAACGTACTGGATGTCAAAATCAGTGTCGGCCATGGGGGTGGTCGGGGTTATTCCTCCTCAAAGTTGCGGTTGACGAGATCTTCAAGCTCGTTGACGGCGTCAGTTGCGTCGCTGCCCTCGGCGGTCACGGTGAGGGTGGTGCCGTGGCTTGCGGCCAGCATCATCAGGCCCATGATGCTTTTGCCGTTCACGCTTTCGCCCTCTTTTTCCACCATGATTTCACTGGCAAACTTGGTCGCCGTCTTGACAAACATCGACGCTGGGCGGGCATGAAGACCGAGTTGATTTTGCACAACCACGTCTTTGCTGACCACTGAATCGCTGTTTTTCTTTTTGCTCATCGGGTGAAAAAGCGGCGCATTCTTGCTTGGGGAGTCGGGTTTGGCCAACTTTTTTGCGATTTGATGCCAGAATAGGTTTTTCTGAATTGACGCTGGCCAGTTCTAGGGCAGCATTGACGGCCGTGCAAGGAGGCGCGTTTGGTTTGAATAAAAACGAGGTTCCTGTACTCCAACATCCATTATGATTCGTTCTCGAAATGACACTATCATGCTGGCCGTGACGGCTGCGATTCTGGCCTGGCCCGGCTCGGTTCTTTCCCAAGCTGCCGAAAAGGCCCCTGCCAAAACGGTGGACATCGACGTCGTCGATTCCCTCGAAAAACAGGCCGGGATGTACGGCAGCGAAATGATCGCCGAGAAAATGCCGGTGGCCGGCGTGCATGCCTCGACCATCGCGGAAATCGAGGGCGGCATCGTGACCGCCTGGTTTGGTGGGGCCGACGAAGGCGCGTACGACGTGGTCATTTGGATGTCGCGCAACGAAGGCGACGGGTGGTCCGCGCCCAAGCCGGCCGCCAACGGAATCGACGAGGCCAAGCGCATCCAGTATCCGTGCTGGAACCCCGTGCTGTTCAAGCAGTCCAACGGCATGCTGCTGCTCTTTTACAAAGTTGGCCCCAATCCGAGGGTGTGGTGGGGCATGCTGCAAAAATCGAAGGACGACGGGTTGACGTGGGACAAGCCGGTTCGCCTGCCGGCGGGCTACGTCGGCCCGGTGAAGAACAAGCCCATCGAGTTGGCCAACGGCATCCTGCTCTGCGGCTCAAGCCTCGAGGACGCCGGCTGGCGCGTGCAAATGGAGAGCTATGTGCAAAACCGGTACTGGAGCAAAAGCAAGCCGCTCAACTCCCCGCTCGACTACGCCGCCATTCAGCCCACGCTGCTCGCCTACCCGGACGGGTCAATCCAGACGCTGTGCCGCACCAAGTCCGGCCGCCTCACCGAGTGTTGGTCGCACGACGGCGGCAAAAAATGGAGCCGCATGAAACGCACCCAGCTTCCCAACCCCAACGCCGGGGTGGACGGCACCGTGCTAGCCGACGGCCGCGCGCTGCTTGTTTACAACCATACCCGGCGAGGCCGCTCGCCGCTGAATGTTTCCGTCTCAACGAACGGGAAAACATGGGAGGCCGCCCTCGTGCTGGAAAACCAGCCGGGCGAGTACTCGTACCCGGCAGTCATCCAGACGAGCGACGGCAACGTGCACGTGACCTACACGCACAACCGCACGAACATCAAACACGTTGTCATAGACCCGGCCAAGCTGGTCACCCAGCCGATCGTCGAGGGACAGTGGCCCCAGTAACCCCGCGCTTGGCCAAGCGCGGCATTCAGCAACAACGTTCACGGGTTTATGCCGGACGAAACCAACCTGCCCGGCGAACGCGCCTATCTCACGCCGCCCAGTCACGCCGCCCTGCCCGGCTCCGACCGTCTCCGGGTCGGCTTGGCTTGGGCTGGAAATCCCCACCACAAAAACAATGCCAACCGCTCCATCGCCTGGGAACAATTTGCAACCCTCACTGAGTTGGATGGGGTCGATTTCTTCAGTCTGCAAGTGGGGCCTCGCGCCGCCGACTGCGCCGGTTCCGAAGTGGTTTCACTCGAGGGTCAACTCAACGACGTCGCCGCCACGGCAGCCGTCATCGAGCCACTCGACCTCGTCATCACGGTGGACACCGCAGTGGCGCACTTGGCCGGTGCGCTTGGCAAGCCGACGTGGGTGCTCATCACGGCGATGCCCGATTGGCGATGGCAACTCAGCCGAACCGACAGCCCGTGGTATTCGCAGGTGAAACTTTACCGGCAGGACGCCGGGAAGGCGGGTTGGCCGAAGACGCTCGATCGCGTAAAGCAGGACTTGCCCAAGCGCTTGGCCTGAACTCCCGGTCAGTTCGACTGCGCCGGCACATCCATCCGGAACTCCGGGATGCGGGTGATCACGGAGCGGCCGTTTGCGTCCACGCCAATATAGCTGCCGGTCGCCACCGCCCAGTCGCCGCTGAACAGGTGAAAACTGTGGTAGTCGAACGACTCGCCCGGCTCCAACTCGGGGAACATCCCCACGACGCCGTCGCCCTCGACTACTGTCTTGTTGCCGTCCGCCTCGTTGACCACCCACTTGCGGCCCTTGATGGTGACGGTGATGTCGGAGTTGTTGCGGATGGTGATGAAGTAGGCAAAGCAGTGGGGACGATCCTCCGGCGTGACCATGTCCGACTGGTAAACCACCCGATCCACGACAACGCTCAGTCCTTCCAGTTCGACCATCTCCATCGTATTGAATTCCGTGAGTTTAATACGGTGCAGCACCAGCCACCCTTAGTTTCAGCTCAATCTCGTCGGATACCTTTTCCTCGTTGTTGCCAGCGTTAATACCATAGTCCGACCGTTTGATGATAAAGTCACAGCGCAACACAAGCAAATCCCCCGGCACGCGGTTACGTTTGATCAACATCCCCTTGAGGTAAGTCAATCGGACCGGCACACTCACTTTTTTGGTGACGCCTTTGACGGTCAGTTCGCCAGCGATTGTCCCGATTATGGTGGTCCCACTGGTTTTGACCTTGGTTATTTTCCCAGCAACAAACTCGATTGTCGGGAACTTGGACACGTGCATCCATCCCTCATCCAGCATGTGTTTTTTCATCAGCGGGTTGTCGACGTGCAATGATGAAGTCGCCAGCACAATTTTGCCGGTGGTTGCTGCCGGCTTGGCTGGATCGAATGAGACCGTGCCACTGACTCCTGTGGCGGTGCCGTTGATAGATTCCAGCGGAGCGTCCATCAAGAACACCACATTGTTCACCTTCTTTGGATCTCTGAAATCGAACTTGATCGAATCCGCACTTAACACTCCCGGGGCAACCGACAAGATCAGTGCCCACACCAACTTTCCCTTGTGAAACTGTTTCATAATTAGATCAATGACATCTCGGCGCCAGATCGATTACCCGGTCGGGCCGGCTTGCAGAAGGCAAAGGACAAGCCAAAAAGCCCACCGCTCACTCCCAAAGCCGCGCCGAGCAATTCCACCCCAAAGACATATTTACTTACTGTCACGGGATACTCCAAACCGGTGACCTCATCAATCTCGGTTCGGGTCTCGGTGGACTTAGACCAGCCCATATGCAAACCGCCTCCAAGCCAAAAACTCAGTCCGAAACAGCAGACTACTAACGCAGCCAATCTCAAAGCCAAGCGCACGCACCCCCAGAATACGGGAAGCCCCACCGGAAGCAAACCCGCATCTGGCATCGTTTCGGATTTCCCGGAAAACAAAAACCCCCGCCCCAAGCTCCGGCATTGACCCACCGCTTGGGTTGCATAAACTGCCCGACCCAATTTAAGCCATGAGCAACGATTCCAAATCCAAGGTTTACCCGCCCACCGCCAAGGCATCGGCGAACGCGCATATCTCCTCTCTAGAGCAGTACCATGAGTTGTACAACCGCTCAATCAACGACCCCGTGGGCTTCTGGACCGAGCACGCCGAGCGTCTGCATTGGAACAAGAAATGGCACACGCTTTGCGAGTCCGATTACGACAAGGCCAAAATACGCTGGTTCATCGGCGGCAAACTCAACGCCTGTTACAACTGCGTTGACCGCCACGTGGATGACGGTCACGGCGACGACACCGCGCTGATTTGGGAGGGCAACGACCCGAATGAAAGCCGCACCTACACTTACGCCGAGTTGCAGGCCGAAGTACAGAAGTCAGCCAACGCGCTGAAAGACCTCGGCTTGGCCAAGGGTGATCGCGTTTGCATTTACATGCAGATGATTCCCGAGTTGACGATAGCGA
>DQOE01000200.1 GCA_015658765.1 Verrucomicrobiota bacterium
AGGGCCAAGTTTGCGGCTGGATCGCCGATCACGGTCAACTTCAATGCTGGCCCGGGCAATCCGACGGACTGGGTGGGGCTGTACCGTCCGGATATGACACCGGGTGATGTAGGTAGTTTGAAGTGGGCCTATGTAAGCGGTACCCAAACGGCCGGTGATGGCCTGACTGATGGATCGGTCACCTTGGATGGACTTGATGCAGGTGATTATTTTGCCATTTTCTTTGAGAATGATGGATACACCCAATTGGCCAAGACCTCATTCAGCGTCGTTTCTGAGGACGGAATCTTCTATGCAGAAAATTTCGACAGCCTGGAACTGGGTCCATTCGTCTCCGACAGTGAGTCGGGTGGGGATGGCACCGACTGGACTGCGACAGGACCCGAGGGTTGGGTCATAGCGCTTGGGGCTGATCATGGCCCGACAGCTGGTGGAGATGACGTGGTCGAGTTTGATGGATGGACCTTCCTTGATCCGGCTTCCTGGACGGCCACTGCTGGTCAGGGTCGTGCTGGATTCACTAAGGGTACAGGAGTGGTCGCAGTTGGTGATTCTGATGAATATGACGACAAGGCGGATGCCAAGTTCAATTCATCACTGTCCACGCCGGCGATCGACATCAGCAGTGCGGCGGCAGGCTCGCTGATCCTGACTTACGACTCGAGTTGGAGGCAGGAACCGCAGCAGGGCAAGGTCACGGTGGCATTCGATGGCGGCGATGCCGTCACGCTGCTGGAACTGACCCCGGACACCCCGACCGGCTACAACGACACGGTCTCGCTGAGTCTGAACAATCCGGCTGGAGCGAACACGGCAGTCGTCACATGGGATCATCAGGGTCACAACAACTGGTGGTGGGCCATCGATAACATCATGGTGACTGGTGAAAGTGGACCTGATGTGGTGGGTCCGGCGATCAGTATCGTGAACAACGGTGATGGCACGGCGACGGTGACGTTTGAGGGCAAGCTTCAGGCGGCCGCGACAGTCAACGGTCCGTGGGCCGATGTCGAGGGTGCGGTCAGCCCGCAGATCATTCCTGTGGACCAGGTCATGCAGTTCGGTCGTGCGGTGGAGTAGGGTTTATGAACTATTCAGAGACACACCAGTAAAAGTGTGCGACAGTCCCGGTGGCGCAAATGCATCGCCGGGGCTGTTGTTCCTTTTTTAGAGGTATGAAATTGATCGAAAAAGTAACCCTTGGCCTGCTCCTTGCCGGGATGCTCATCTCGACAGGGTGCGGCAGCGACAAGTACCCGACCGAGATGTCTCTTGAGGATGTGCCCGACACCATTGCCGAGGCGTTCAAAGACGAGAAAAACGCCAACATCAAGGCCATGGCCACCCGGGCGACACAGTTGCTCAAGGCGAGGAACTACACCGTCGCACATGGCGTCCTGAAGCAATTGATGACTTTGCCGGACTTGACTCCGGAGCAGCGTGACCTGATCGCTGGGGGAATGATGGCTGTGGCTGAGAATCTCAATAAGGCCGCTGAACAGGGCAATGTCCAAGCGGGCCGGTATCTGAAACAGCAGAGCTTTGGCAAGTAACGCATTACATCAACTTAATCCATTCGCACTTAGCCTGGTGTGGGTTGCGATGCTACCCGCCTGCCAAAATGCGGATGCCATTACTCAGGCTGCACGTTTTGGTGACTTGGAAAAACTGCGCGATTGTATCGAGTCCGGCATCCCAGTGGATTATGCCGATCCCGCTGGTGAAACGCCGATCTTTCATATCATCGGGGTCGGCTCCAGGAAGGCGTTCCAGTTGCTTTTGGAGAATGATGCCAATGTTCGGCTTCGGGATAATCAGGGCAACACGACACTCCACAAGGCGGTTACTTTTGGTCGCAGCGATTTCGCCGAACGGTTGATAGAACGGGGGTTGAAAATCGATGCCACCAACAAGGTCGGTGCCACCGCATTGCATTACGCGGTGAGATCTGCCAATTTGAGCATGGTGAATCTATTGATTGAAAAAGGCGCGAATAGTGTGATGAAGGACGAGAAAGGCAGCACGCCGACGGAAGTGGCTAAAGCCATGAGCGAGCAGGAGGGCCTAAGTGGGCCGATGGGACGGACAATCTCAAAAAAGCAGATAAACAAAATAATTTCGGCATTAACAAAATCAACAACAGACAAATGAAGACAAAAAAAGGAATAAGAGGACTCAATGGTTTTACTCTCATTGAACTGCTGGTGGTCATCGCTATCATTGCAATCCTTGCGGCAATGCTTCTGCCGGCACTAGCCGGTGCCAAGGAGAAAGGTAAGCAGGCCTATTGCATCAACAGCTTGCATCAGTTGGATATTGTCTTTCACATGTACGAGGATGACAATGAGGATTGGCTGCATCACACCACCAACGGAAACCCTCCCAATCACGGCAAGTGGTATATGAACCCACGCATGAGAGCGGCTCGGAAGCTGATTTCGGATCCCAACAGTGGTGAAGCCTACTGGGGGTTGGCCTACTACAAATATGCCAGTGGGTCCACCCGGCTGTGGCGTTGTCCCGCTGCCAAGACATCCGACGAATGGAGGGAGGACGGACTGAAGTACGGCGCTGATTTCTGGCTCGATGCCTCCTACGGCATCAATGGAAAATTCTTCTCGGCAAAACAGTTTCGTGGCACCAGAGGTTATCATCCCCGAAAACGATCCCAGCTAATCGATGCCAACCAGACAATTATTATTCAGGATGCTGGCGAACAGAAAATGGACGGTGGTCCGTCTGACAACTTGGCCGCCAACGGCTCTGCTGAAAACCTGACACAATGGAAATACAGTCTCGCGCCCTTGTATCCGGACATTGATTGGGTATCCGAATGGTTCCGGCACGGGAGCGGCAAGCCGTACGGCGCATCCTGCGAAACCTTGTGGGCGGACGGCCATGCAAGCCCCATTCGCTTCACCAAGGACTGCGGCAGAACCCCACAACAGGGAGGTGGCCCGGATTTCATGACATCCATCCACTGGTACACCGGCCTGCCTCTTTAATCGGTTTATTCACCAAAACTTGAAGGAGGGGTGTTTTCCTGTTCCCAGGATTTGAGGGTTAAGCTGCTGCTGAGGCGGTTCGGTGCATTTACATTGATTGAGCTGCTGGTTGTCATCGCGATCATCGCGATATTGGCTGCCCTGTTGTTGCCCGCCTTGGCCAAGGCGAAGGTCCAGGGTAAATCTGCCTACTGCATCAACAGCCTGCGCCAAATCGATATCGCGATGGCCCTCTACGAGGAGGAGAATGAGGGCTGGCTGCACCACAGCCCGTCGGGATACCCGCCCAACCACGGCAAATGGTACATGAACCCCCGCATGAAGTTGGCCCGGCAGGTGATCGGCGATCCCAACAGTTCGGATGCTTACTGGGGCGTTGCTTATTATGCCCATGCGGGAAAACAGGTCCGACTTTGGCGGGATCCCGCAGCCAGGGTCGTTGACGAGTGGCGCGGCGACTACACTTTTCCGCCGGATTTTTGGCTGGATGGTGCCTACGGAATCAACGGCCGATTTTTCACCGCGGTCCGGAGGGAAACCGCATCCGGCATTCATCCCCGCCGGCGTGATGAACTGGCCGCGCCCTCGGAAACCATTCTCGTGCAGGATGCTGCTGAAACCCGGCTCGAGGCGGACGGTTCCCACACCACCAACGATGCGCTGGCCTGCAATCCTGGAGTTAAGGAGAACCTTAGCGAATGGAGGATCGGTGGAAGATGGGGGAAGTGGTATCAGGAATATGAAATCATCCAGGAATGGTTTCGCCACGGTAAAAACAACACGCTTTGGGCGGATGGACATGTCGGAGCCATCCCCGTCACCGATTGCGCCGACAAATACATGGGCACAATTCATTGGTACACCGGCCTGAAGAGATAGCAGAGTGAGCGGCTCATGCCGATGGGCGTCCCACCCGAGCGCCGTGTATTGAATCCACAGCTTGAGTTGAGCCTTGATGAACCGCTTGTTGGCGGCGATCGATCCGTAGTGAGCAAGTTATTTTGGAAACAATAACTGTCAATCAACGCGACTACTGCCTGCCGGACCGGCCGGTGGTGGTCGTCTGCGTCGACGGCTGCGCCGGGGAATACCTCGCGCTTGGCTTCGCGCACGGCGAACTGCCCCACTTGGCCAAGCTGGCCGCCAGCGGCCACTACGGCCAGGCCCGCGGTGCGCTGCCGTCGTTCACCAACGTCAACAACTGCGCCATGGTCACCGGCACGCCGCCGTCGCAGACCGGCATCGGCGGCAACTACATCCTCGACCCCGACACCGGCGAGGAGGTGATGACCAACTCCTCCCGCTTCCTGCGCAACGACACCATCCTCGCAGCCGCCTCGGCCGCCGGCCGCCGGGTCGCGATGGTCACGGCCAAGGACAAGCTGCGAGAACTGCTCTCCAAGGGCATGGACGGCATCGCCGTCTCCGCCGAGAAGGCCAACGACGTGAGCCTCAAGGTCAACGGCATCGACGACGTTGAGTCGCTCGCCGGGCCGAAGCCCTCCATCTACTCCGGCGAAGCCAGCCTGTACACCCTGCGTGTCGGCGTGGAACTGCTCGCCGCCGGTCGCGCCGATTTTCTCTACCTCTCGCTGACCGACTACATGCAGCACAAGTTCGCGCCGGAGGCCGCCGAGTCGCGCGAGTTTTACCGCGCGATCGACGCCGAGGTCGGGCGGCTGCTCGAGTTGGGCGCCATCATCGGCATCACCGCTGACCACGGCATGAACGCCAAGTGCAACGGCGGCGGCGAACCCAACGTCATTTTTCTCGAGACCGATCTGGCCCGCGAGTTCGGCGACGGTTGCCGCGTCATCTGCCCGATCACCGACCCGTACGTCGTTCACCACGGCGCGCTTGGCTCGGCGGTGACCGTTTATCTGCCGGACAACCTCAACCGCGAAGCGGTCGCCGACTGGATCGCCGCACTCGACGGCGTCACCGAGGTGCGGACGCGCGAGGCGGCCGTGGCCAAGCTCGAGTTGCCGGGCGACCGGATCGGCGACTTGTTCGTCCTCTCCGCACGAGACTGGGTGATCGGCCGCACGCCGGGGCATCACGACCTCGCAAAACTCGAGGGCACACTCCGCTCGCACGGTGGCCGCTACGAGGAGATGGTGCCGTTCCTTATCTCCGAGCCGCTGAACGCCAAGTACGCCGGCTTGGCCAAGGGCGACCCGCGTAACTTTGACATTTTTGACTTCGTCTGCAACGGAATCCAGCAATGACCCAGTCCACTGACATTACCCAGCAATTGCCACTCGCCTGGCCAAGCTACATCGCCGGCGAGCCGGTGCAGACCGACGACACGCTTGAGGTGCGCTATCCGTGGGACGGCTCGCTGACCGGCACGCTGCCGCGCATCACGCCCGGGCAACTCGAGCAGGCCATTCAGGCCGCGCTTGGCCAGGCGCAGCCGCCGACCCGGAGTGAGCGTTATGAAATCCTCATGCGCGCCCGCGAACTGCTCGCCGGGCGCGCCGACGAGTTCGCCAACTTGATCCGGCTCGAGGCCGGGCTGTGCATGCGCGAGACCCGCTACGAGGTCGGCCGCGCGCAGGAGGTTTTCAAGTTCGCCGCCGCCGAGGCGCTGCGCGATGACGAGAGCATCTTCTCCTGCGACGCCGCGAAGAACGGCCCGGCACGAAAGATTTTCACATTGCGCGAGCCGCTGAGTCTCGTCGCCGCGATCACGCCGTTCAACCATCCCCTCAACCAGGTGGCGCACAAACTGGCCCCGGCGATAGCCGCCGGCGTGCCCGTGCTGCTCAAGCCGTCCAGCAAGACGCCGCTGGTCGCGATCCGCCTCACCGAGCTGCTGTACGAGGCCGGCCTGCCGCCGGCGATGCTCAGCACGTTCGTCGGCGACCGCAAAACAATCACCGAGGCGCTTGTGCGCGATCCGCGCGTCGATCTGGTCACCTTCACCGGCGGCACAGGGCCGGGCAAACACCTCACCACGATCGCCGGCTACAAGAAACTTTGTCTCGAACTGGGCGGCAACGCGCCGCTCATCGTGCTCAGGGATGCCGATCTCGACCTCGCCGCGACGCTCGCCACCGAGGGGTCGTTCCGCAACTCCGGCCA
>DQOE01000090.1 GCA_015658765.1 Verrucomicrobiota bacterium
ACATCATTCAGCGAATCGGGATTCTTCGTGGTCACAAACCAACGCCCCTCGCTCAGTGGCGGCGAGTCGTTCAGCCCGTAATGGAGCTCGCCCCGTGGCGGGCTGCCGTCCCATTCGCCCTTGGCCGGATCGGCGTCGATGGTGGATTTGTCGTAAACCGGCGGATCACTATTGATATCCGGCTCCTGATCCTTGCGGATGTAAACATCCACCGGGCCGGTCATCTCGGTCAACTGCACTATCATGTTGGTGGCATTGAACGGCACCTCCACCAGGAAATCCTCGCTTTCATCCGGGTCAAGATGAACATCAATACCACGGTTGCCGATCATGGAGAGGTTCTTGATGGCGTCCACGCGCACGGAGACGCTCTGCACGATGCCGGTGAAGGAGAGCGCGCTGTCGACCATGTCCACCTGCCACACACCCATGGCCGGCTGCCACTTGAAATCATTCAGGCTGCCCGGGCCGTCCGTGAAGATGGAGCCCGGTGTCACCCGGCTCGCGATGTCGTCGTCGTCATACTGGAAAACAAAGTCGGTCGGGTACGGCGCACCCGGCAGCGGATCGGCCAAGGTGTGGTTGTTGAGCACCACCGCGTCGCGCACATGGCTCAACTGCCCCCAGAGATCGCCAATTTCCTGATGATAAATCGAACTCGAAGCCGTGACCTTGCGGACGTAGTCGTACGGCATGCCGGCGTAGATGCCGAAGACCGACACCCCGCCCGGGTTGGCCGCCGAGCCGTCCGGGATAATCGCCGGCAGCGGCATCATCGTCAGGTTGCCGTTCGGATCCACGAAGCCGTTCGGGTCGTCCGTGGACAGGCCGACCAGGCCGAACTCCGCCGCCATCTGGTCCTCCGACTTGACGCCGATGTAAAACACCTCGCTCTTGTCCACCTTAGCATCGTCGAACGTGATGTACTCCGTGCCTCCCCGACCGGTGGAGCGGAACGCCGCGTCGAGCACGGCCGGCTCGAGATTGGTCAGGTTTGCGTCGCGCGACACGTACAGGTCGATGTCCGCCTCGCGATGACGCGGTGTGGAGAGGTTCGGCGACATGAAGGTGATGAACGCCACGTGCCTGCCGAAGCTCGGCTTGTTCTCGTCATCGTCGTCGGTCGCCGGGTCGCCCGGCGTGGTGCCGGATTGGTTCGTCGTCTCCGGCGGCGCGTTGGTGAAGGTGTAAAAATGCCACTGGTTGGTGATGCCGCGGCGGTTGGCGTAAACGGTCAGGTTCGGGTCGGCTGTCTTGGCCAGGGGCGAGTTGGCGCCGACACGCTGGTTCAGCAACGGCATGCCGTTGGTTAGCGAGGCAATGGACGGCAGCTCGAGTTCCTCCGGCTTGTCTGTTTTAATGTTGAATGCATCCCCCACCTCCGGATTGGCGCTGGACATCACGAGCGCGAAGTCCTGCACGACATCGACATGGTCAGCCGGTGTCTCGGCACCGTAAAACGCCGAAAGCGAATCGACGTTCACGCGGCGAGCATAGACGGTAACCCGATACTTGTCCGCGCCGGGTTCCTCGATGAAAACATTCTCGACGTTGTTGACCACGTCGTTGGTCACACCCATTGAGCTGTAAACGGACGAGCCGATGTTATTGCCGTAATAGACCTCATCGGTCTCCGGCGGCTCGTCACCCGGATCACCCGGATCACCTGGGTCAACCGACGAACTGGAAATCGGTGTCACGATCAGGTCGAGGTCGTTGACCAGCTTGACGGCGGCATTGGGATTGCCGGGCGGGTCGGTCCACGCCAGAGTGAAACGCAGCGGGTAATGGAGCGCGTTCGAGCCAAGAGTTATTTCCCAAGAGCGGCTCTCGCCGGTGGCCAGCGCGTTGGTCAGGCTTTGGTCGATAAAGCGCGTTGGCCAAGCGTCCTCGTCGGTCTTGTTGTCGTCGGCCAGCGCCGGCACGGCGCGGCCAAGGTTCGGCAGCCCCCAGCCCTGATGGTTCACCGTGCTGCGGACATTGTGGTTGTACCGGGCATCCACCGACTGCGCGCTGTTGATCAGCAGCGCCTTCAGCAGCGCCGGGCTGTTGGTGCGCTTGAGGCGGCCGGTATAAAATTCCTGCATCAGGGCCAGCATGCCGCTGATTGCCGGGGCGGCCACGCTGGTGCCGGACTCGTACCGGTACTGGTCACCCAACTCGTCATTCTGTTTCTCCAGCGCGTCGGCGTCTGACTGCGCGTTGGTGGAGGTGATCGTGTTTTTCCAGTCGGCGGAACGGGTGGAAATAATAAAGGTACCAGGCGCGACCAGGTCCGGCTTGAAGCGACCATATTCTCCCTCGATACCGATACCCACATTACCCCGGCTCGAGAACGCCGCCACCTGGTTGTCGGAATCACTCATGCCGGCGAACGGCGTGTTGGTGGTCGTGGTAACGACCTCCTTCTCGACCTCGTTGCCGTCCTCGTCGGTCTCGGTGACAGTGTTGGTGACGCTGGTGTACGACTCGGCGGCGATTTCGCGGAGCGTCTCGATCGCGCCGACGGTGATCACGTTCTTGGCCGTGCCGGGCGCGGTGATGGTGTTCGGGCTGGCGTTGAGCCCGTTGTCGGTGCCCGAACCGGAGTTGCCGGCTGGGAACACATAAATTACCTGCTGATCGCCGGGCTGCTCCGGCAGAGCGTCTCGGGTGGCGGCATCATAGCTGGCCGCCGCCCACGTGTAATCGCTTTCATCCTCGTACTCCCAACTGTTATTTGAAATCAGCGTGTATTTTTGCTTGGGACGTTGGAAGTAATGGTAGTCAGCCGACTCGGTCTGCAGCCAGCGATCAGATACATGATTATTCACGTTGCTATCACTATATTTGAGCACGTGCAGCTTGGCCTTGATCGCCATGCCCTTGAAATCGGGATCCTCGAACGAGCCGGGCGGCGGGTTGGTCTTGATCGTGTCCGAGCCGGCGCCGTCCCCGGCGATGATGCCGGCCACAAAGGTTCCGTGGCCGTCGGGGTCCTTGCCCGCGCCCGGGCCCTTGATCCGGTTGCCAAACGCGGCGTGACTGCCGTCCACGCCCATGTCGTTGACGTTGACGTAAATACGATTGCCGGTCAGGCCAAGGTAATCCTCGCTCACCACGTTGGTCACTACGCCGTCGGCATCGGTCTCGGCGGTGAACACCTCAACGCCCAAACGCGGCCGCGTGAGGTCGTTGGCCGGGCGGCGTGGCCGGTGCCGCTCGAGCCCCTGCACCTCGGTCAAACGAGCCAAGGCGGCCAGTTTGTCGCCGGGCACGCGGGCCACGAGCTTCGG
>DQOE01000147.1 GCA_015658765.1 Verrucomicrobiota bacterium
CAGGCATTGGTAATCGATGCGAGAGCGAGGTGCGTAACGCCCTTGTGGGGGCCAAGCCAGCGTACCGCCGGGTGCTCGGCAATGGAGCGTTGCACCGCACCAAACTCCGCCATCAACTCCTCAATATTACGGTCCTGCAACTGCACGGCCAGAATTCGAATCGCATCGCAAACGAGGTTCGTGCCGGTGCCAAGCGTGTAGGCGATACCGCTGCCCGTGAGCCCATTGTCGGTCTTCAACAGCGTGATGCCGTAGCCGTACTGGGGGTCTGTGTGGACGGCATCTGAGCCAGCGCCAGCCTCGAGTTGCCTGCGAAAATCGCGCGTTTCGATGGATTGAATGGTCGGCATTACACCATTGGTTGACCGAGGCCGAGGATGGCTCGCGCGGTTTCGCGTGCCCACGCGTCGGCCTCGAGGATTTCGCCGAGCGTTGGCTGCCCGATGACCTCGTGGCGATCCATCACCTGGCCAACGGCGTCGCCAATGCCGGGGAACGACGTCTGCCGCTCGCAAAAGGCGTCGACCGCGATCTCGTTGGCGGCGTTGAGCACGGCGGGCAGCGTGCCGCCGATCTCGCCGGCGCGGCGCGCCTGGCCAAGCGCGGGGAACCTGGCCAAGTCCGGCGCCTCAAAATCCAACCGGCCGATCGCAGCCAGGTCAGTTTGCACGCGGTCGCTCGCGGCCCGGTCTGGCCAAGTGAGCGCGTACTGGATCGGCAGGCACATGTCGGGGGTGGAGAGTTGCGCGACGATCGAGCCGTCGACGAACTCGACCATCGAGTGCACCACGCTCTGTGGATGCACGACGACATCGACTTGTGGCATCGGGATGTCGAACAGCCAGCGCGCCTCGATCATCTCGAGGCCCTTGTTGAACATTGTCGCTGAGTCGATGGTGATCTTGCGGCCCATCACCCACGACGGATGCTTGAGCGCCTGCTCGACGGTGATGCCGGCAAACTCCCCGATCGGTGTCTCGCGAAACGGCCCGCCGGACGCGGTGAGAATGAGCCGCCGCACCGACTCGGGCGCGCGGCCCTCGAGGCACTGAAAAATCGCCGAATGCTCGCTGTCCACCGGCAGCACGCGGACGCCGTGTTTGCGGGCCTCAGCCATCACGATTTCACCGGCCATCACGAGAATTTCCTTCGACGCCACAGCGATGTCCTTGCCGGCGCGGATCGCGGCCAGGGCCGGCTGCAGCCCGGCGGTGCCGACGATGGCGATCAGCACGATGTCGGCGCTTGGCAGCGTGGCCAGCTCGATCAATCCCTCGTCGCCGGAGGCCACGCGGATGCCGTCGAGTTGTGGGCGGAGTTCGGCGGCCTTTTCCGGCGAGCCGATGGAGACCAGTTCGGGGCGAAACTGCAGCGCCTGGCTTGCGAGGAGTTCCGTGTTGCTGCCCGCAGCGAGGCCGACGAGGCGGATGTCGCCCGGCAAATCCCCGGCCACCATGGCGGTGCTGGTGCCGATCGAACCGGTGCTGCCTAACAGGACGACGTTTTTCATTTCGCGCGGCGGCTAGTCATTGAACAAAACAAGGCGCAGGTAAAGGAACATCAGCGGCGCGTTGAACAGCAGGCTGTCGAGCAGATCGAGGATGCCGCCGATGCCGGGGAAGAACGAGCCGGAGTCCTTCACGCCGGAGTCACGCTTGAACACCGACTCGACCAGGTCGCCAAGCACCGCGCCGACAGCCAGAAGAGGGCCAAGCGCGGCGGCGTGCGCCAGGGTCATCCCGCCGAGCCGGGCACCCGGCTCGGTGCCGCCCCAGTAATGCGCCATCACCATCGCGGCAGCGGTTGAGAGCAAAATCGCCCCGACGAATCCCTCCCACGTCTTGGCGGGGCTGACGCTGGGGATCATCTTGTGGCGACCAATCAGCGATCCGAGCGAGTAGGCGCCGATGTCGCTGCACTTGGTCGCGAGAATGAAAAACAGCAGGCAATACCCGGGATCGAACCCGGCGCCGGCTTGTTCGGCGAAAAAGTAAATCTTCAGCATGAACCCTAGCAGCCACGAGACGTACAACACGCCGAGCATCGTGTGGCCCACCATCGAAAATGACGGTGCCGCCGGATGCGCGAACACCCGCCGCCCCAGCAGCGCCAGCAGCAGGACGGCAAAAATGCCAAGCTCAAGCTCCGCCGCCCCGCCGGTCGTTGGCTCGCCGAGTTGCCGCTTGGCCAAGCCGGAGAGATACACGAACAGCGTGCCGACAAGGGTGACGCCGCCGGCCAAGCCAAGCCACTTGAAGCGCGGCAGGCCGTTTGCATTCACCATGCCGTAAAACTCGAACAGGCCGACGATGTTGAGCAGCATGATGAGTCCGCCAACGAGAAACACGGAGATCGGGCCGCCTGCCAGCAGGCCGTAAAACACCACCCCCAGCAGCACCACGGAGCTGGCCAAGCGACGCATGAGGGTGGCGGCCTTGGATTCGGGTTGGGGGGCGGGTGACATGGTCGGTTGTCGGCGGGAGCGTTTCAGTCCGCTTGGCCGGGGTCAAACTTTTCCGAAACGCCGGTCGCGGCTGGCGTACGCCTCGAGCGCGGCGCAGAAATCGGCCTTGCCGAAGTCGGGCCAAAGCCGCTCGGTGACGACCAGCTCCGCGTAGGAGATTTGCCACAGCAAAAAGTTGCTCACTCGCATTTCGCCGCTCGTGCGGATCAGCAGGTCGGGATCCGGCGTGCCGGCGGTGTAGAGGTGACCAGCGAAAGTTTGCTCGTCGATGTCCGCCGGAGCCAGCTCGCCGGATTGCGCCTTGGCGGCGAGAGCGCGGGCGGCGTCCACCAGCTCGGTGCGGCCGCCGTAGCTAAGGGCGAGGTTCAGCGTGGTGCCGGTGTTTGCATCGAGCGACGCGATGGTGGC
>DQOE01000343.1 GCA_015658765.1 Verrucomicrobiota bacterium
AGAAGGATTTCACCATTTCGCGTGGGGCAGACAATGTCCCGGGCACCGTCGTGATTAAGATCGCCAACAGACAAAAACATCACTTCGTGCTCTTTGCCCCCGATGACATGTTCTGTCCATTTCTCCGGACTTGCCGCTTCTGTACCACCCGGATTCTCAAGCCAATTCACACCGCGCTTGTCCCCTTTTCGGTCAGAGAAAAGCAAATCGCTGTCGCCGTCGCCATCCATATCCAACGCCTTCAACGTCATGATCCAACCGGCCGACCGCAGTTTCACGAACTTGAACGCACCGGCGTCACGCCCGGAACTCGTTGGTGGATCGACCCGCAGCCAGCCGATCGACCCGTTGGCTCCCTTGGACGACACAAACAAATCAATCCCGCCCCGTCCGTCGATCTGCGCCGGTTCGGCGAACATCCATGATTGTTTTTGCTTTGTAGCCGGGATGGCCTCGGTCACCCAGGCGCTTGGCTTGAGGTAATCGGCACGCTTGGCCGGTGCCCAGTGAACGTACATGGTACGCTCCCTGCCCTCGCACGAACTGACCACGTCGAGATTTCCGTCACCATCCAAGTCGGCAAACACGGCGTCCTCAGGGCTAGCAACACGACCGACGGTGACGCTTGGCCAAGCGGACTTGGCCTTTGCCGGCCCGGGATTCTGGTAAACGACTATTGCGCCGCCCTGCTCCCAGCCGGTGGTGATGTCGAGCAGCCCGTCGCCGTTGAAGTCGCCCAGACGCACCCCGTCCGCCCCCAACTTGCCGGCGGCCTTGTCAGCCGGGTCAATCGTGTGGCGCGGCCACGGTCGCTGTTTCACATCGCTGCGGTTGGCCTGGGCAGCGCAAAGGCGCCAAATGAATTTCAGGATGTGTCGTGCGCCGGTGTCGTTGTGGCCCACGAGGTTGGGCCGGATGCTGTTGTGCGTGCGATCCTTGAGTTCGTGGATGGCGACATCGGTGTGTCCGGCTTTTTTCAACGCAACGAACATCGCCTGGTTTTGCTGGCGACGATCGGGAGTGTCGTGCTCGGCGTGAAGGAGAAGCAACGGCGGGGCGTCCCTGCGGGCGTGATGCAGTGGGGAGGCGAGTCGGTGAGTGGAAGCCTTCTCGCCCCACACCCCCTTGCGCCGCGCCGCGCCAACCCGGCTCACATCCATCAACCCGCTGATGGGAATGGCACCACGAATAGCCCCACTTGTGAGGCCGCGTTTTTTCAGGAACGCATCGTTCAGTGTAAGCAATGCGGTCAGGTGTCCGCCCGCCGAGCCGCCGGACACAAATAACTTTTCAGGATCGCCACCGCGCTTGGCAATGTTCCGATGCACCCAGGCGAAGGCATCCGCCACGTCCTCGATCTGCACCGGGTAGATTGCCTCGGGGTAAAGGCGGTAGTTCGCCGACACCACGCCGATTCCCTCGGCAACAAACCGGCCGGCCACTTCGGTGATCTTCGACTTGTCGCCACTGTGCAACCCGCCGCCATGAATCCAGAACAGCACCGGGTAGCTTGTCTTTCCGCGAGGCAAATAGATGTCCAGCTTGTTCCGGCCCCTGGTGGCATTGTCATCCTTCCGATAGACGATGTCCCGAACCACCGTCATCCTCCCGGCCTCGGGCGCAACAGGTTCGGAGGGCTTGGCCGGCGTTGCCTGTTTTTTTCCCGCCAGCTTTTCGGACACCCAATCCATTTCCCGTTTGTCGAGAAAGCCGTCCTTGTTGCGGTCAGCATGGTCAAACTTGAACTTGCTAAACGACTTCGGCACCTCCCCGCGTGACAGCTGTCCATCACCGTTGCGATCCAGTTTTTGCAGCCGCTCAACAAATGAGTCAGCAATCAAGGTGGAACCCGGCAGCGACAGGGCGAACAGTAAAACGATGAATCGAATTTGCTTCACGGCAAGTTGACGAGGAAGCCGGGCACGGTTGCACGCCCAAAAGGCCCTGCCTGACTGTAACGACCGACCTGCGCCTGGCCAAGCGCTTGGGCTAGGCAATGATCTCGTGAATCGGCTCGGCGCCTTCCACGCCGACCAGGCGCTGATCCAGCCCCCGGTAAAAGTAGCTCAACTCGTTCGGATCGAAGCCAAGCTGCTTGAGCACAGTCGCATGCAAGCGCCTGACGTGAAACGGTTTCTCGACGGCGGCGGCGCCGAGTTCGTCGGTCTTTCCAACGCTGACACCGCCCTTGATACCGCCCCCGGCCATCCACATGGTGAAGCCGTAACTGTTATGATCGCGGCCGGTGCCCTTGGCATACTCGGCGGTCGGTTGGCGGCCAAACTCGCCGCCCCAGATGACGAGTGTCTCGTCCAGCAACCCGCGCTCCTGCAGATCCTCCAGCAAGGCGGCGACCGGCTGGTCGGTGTTGCCGGCGTGGTAGTTGTGATTTTTCTCGAGGTCGCCGTGGGCGTCCCAGTTGGCGTCGTTGTGGTTGCCGCCGGAGTAGACCTGAATGAATCGCACACCGCGCTCGACCAGCCGCCTCGCCAGCATGCACTTGCGGCCGAAGTCCCGCGTGCGGTCTTGATC
>DQOE01000330.1 GCA_015658765.1 Verrucomicrobiota bacterium
ATTGAATCCGGAACACTTACGTTTGCCAATGGTATGACTGATGAGGGAGCCTACAAGGCGCTCTTCTTTGAGAACGATGGCTACACCATCCTCGCTGAGAAAAAATTTAAGGTGATGCAAGCGGCACCGGACACGCCACAGGTAGTCTCCACATCACCAGAAATTGATACCAAGACCGCCGATCCCGAGATTCAATTCACCGCGGTCATTCGAGATGGCGGCACGGCACTGAACCCTGAAAGTGTAAAACTGACCTTGGACAATAAGGATGTTAAGGCAGAAATCGCAGCTGGCGATGACGGGTTAAACACCGTTTCTTTTGTTGGGAAAGGGCTGTTTGATGCCGGTTCCACCCATAGATTTCGGCTGGACTTTTCTGATAATGGCGACCCCACCACCGCCGAGTCGGTTGTGGTGGAGTTTGATGTTGCAAACTATCGGCAAATCGAGATGCCGGAGCCGCTTTACTTCGAGAATTTCGACGGGGTTGAAGAATTTGAGCTTCCGGAGGGCTGGGAAGTCGTCAATCTGTCGCAGGAACTGAACATCGAACTTGAGCCTGATGACTTCACCTCGGCCTATTACGAGGGCTGGGTAAATGTCTCAGTGAACCGCTGGAGTAAAAGCCCCTACTGGGGTGAAAAATCGACCCGCCCCGCACCTTCTGTTTTTGTGAATGGCATACGACAGGCCCTCGATGGCAATGCATTGGTGGCGGACTCCGCCTCGCGCAACGGTCAATTCATCACGTTCCTCTATACGGGCGATTATGACTTTAGCGAACACAAGGACGTGCACCTTGGGTTTTACAGCCATTACGCCCAAAACCAGGACAGCTCCGGAGCCGTCGAGTATTCCACCGATGAAGGCGAAACCTGGCTGCCGGTGATTTACATGATCGACCGCAGCGACATCGTCAAAGATGACGACGGGAACGTGGACGCGATCACCACGCTGGAGCAGGTTCACGGCGATGTCGCCATCGGCTATCACCCCGACACTTTCGAGGAGGTCGGAGGATTCTACGGTGCCTATATCGGCGCGGAAATTGGCGAGGAGCTGGCCGCCTACATCAGTGGACGGATCGACGACAACCAAACCGAATCGAAGCGGTACGAGCTGTTCCGGCTACCAGAGGCAGACGGCGAAAAAACGGTTCGCTTCCGCATTGCCACCTCCGGCACCTGGAGTTGGTACTGGGGTATCGACAATTTCGGCCTCTACAGCATCGCGCCCAGCTCGATGCCGGAGGTCGTCGAGGCCAGCCCGGCCGCCGGAAGCCAGGGAGCCAACCCGATGCCGCTGATGACGTTCGTCATCAAGAACGGCGAGGCCAAGCTGGATCCGGGTTCGGTCAAGCTGGAGTTCAACGGAGCCGCCGCCGAGGGCATCACCGTGTCGGAAATCAAGATCGGCGCGGAGGATGGCCATCAGGTCACCTACCAGGTGACCGAGCTTTTGGAGCCGCTCTCGCAAAACAGCTTCAAGCTCACTTTCACGGAGGACTCCGCTGACAAACGGGAGGGGACCTACGAGGGAAGTTTCACCGTAGGCAACTTCGCCAGCCACAGTCTGCCAGAGCCGATCGCCTTCGAGTCGTTTGATGGCCTCGATGAATTCGCCCTGCCGGAGGGCTGGGCCGTGAAGAGCTACGTCAACGAGGCCGACGCGATCATCTTGGATGAGGATCCGGATGACTGGACCTCGATGACCTACGCCGGCTGGACATCCGTATCACTGGACCGCTGGAAGAGTAGCCCCTACTGGACTGAAAAATCAGAGGCGCCAAGTCCCCCGGTATTCGTCAATGGCAAAGCCCAGTTCCCCGAAGGCAATTTCCTGATCGCCGACTCCGCCCTGCGCAACGCCCATTTCATGAGCGTGCTCGAGACGAAGGATTTCGACCTTGGCCAGCACGCCAACGTGCACCTTGGGTTTTACAGTCACTACTGCCAAAACCAGGACAACTCCGCCAACGTCGAGTACTCGATCGACGGCGGCGAAACCTGGCTGCCGGTCATCTACATGCTCGACCAGGCCGACGTCGTCGCCGGTGACGACGGCACAGCGGATGCGGTGGCAACCTTTGAAAATGCGCAGGGTGATGTCGCCCTGGTCGACAACCTCCTTTATCAGGATGAGGACGACTGGTGGGACATGGAACTACTCGACGAGCCGATCGGCGGCAGCTACGGGGCATTCATCGGAGCGGCCATCGACGAGTCGCTTGCGCCACACATCAGTGGGCGAGTCAACGACAGCCAGACAGAGTCCAAGCGCTACGAACTGCATCGCCTGCCCGAGGCCGACAACCAAGCCAAGGTGCGCATCCGCTTCGCCATGAACGGCACCTGGAGCTGGTACTGGGCCGTCGACAACTTCGGCCTCTATAGCATTGAGGAAACGCCCACCACTGCCCCGGCGATCGAGAGCATCTCGGCGGACGGCGGTGTCGTTACGATCAACTGGCCGGGCGCGGCCGGGGTGCGCCTGCAAAAAGCCTCCAAACTGGCCAACCCGAACTGGGCGGACGTGCCAGACTCGCAGGGCGTATCGTCCGCCAAGGAGGTTGCCGACCAAGCGGAAGCGTATTATCGTCTGATCCGCGACTAGCAAAAACCCACTTGGCCAAGCGCACCATGAAACCAACAGCACCATCCGGGCAGCAGCAGCGGCGGGGGTTCACCCTGATCGAGCTGCTGGTGGTCATCGCCATCATCGCGATCCTCGCCTCTCTTCTGCTGCCGGCCTTGGCCAAGGCCAAGGGCATGGCCCACAAGATCAGCTGCCTCAACAACCACAAGCAGCTTGGCCTCGCCGTGCAACTTTACTCGGGCGACAACGAGGACTGGCTCAACCCGATCCAGGAACGGCTCGCCTCCGGCGTCGAGTCGAGTTGGCGTCCCTACCTTTTCACCTACCTCGGCGCGCGATGGGACTCGGACAAAAAGATGTACCTCGGCGGCAGTAAATCGAGTTACGACTGTCCCACCGAGAATGCCAAGGGCAAAAAGGGCGACGTGTATCACCAGGGCAACCCGGCCGTTGTCGGCCAGTTTCGCGTCGGCGAGATCAGCATCGCCAGCGGCATCGGCGCGGTGAACGTCCACTGGACCAGGGGAGGCGCCCAACCGCCCTTTGGCCGGCCCGTTGGCTACGAGAACAACCTCTGCAAATGGGGCATGGTCGAGTCGGCCTCCGAGCTGATCCTGCTCGGCGACGGCCACAGCAACATCGGCGGCTGGCCCAACGACGAGTGGTGGATCTGGAAGGAACTGGGCAATGCCAACTCCGCCGGCTACAACCGCTTCATCCAGAACGACCCCGGGGC
>DQOE01000415.1 GCA_015658765.1 Verrucomicrobiota bacterium
ACGTAGGCCACCTCGACGTCGGAGAGTTTCAGGTAATTCTTGACGTGTGCCATGCCGCGGCCAAGGCCCATCACGCCGACTCGCAGCTTGTTGGCGGCCTTGTTGGCGGCGTGGAGCGAGTGGCGCTTGGCCAAGGCGGCGGCGGTGACTCCAGCGGCGGAGTGTTGCAGGAAACGGCGACGGTTGAGGAAGGTGTTTTTCATTTTTTTCGATAAAAGAAGTCGGTTGAACCTTGGCCAACCGTGCCACAGTCCTCCCCGCTTGGCCAAGCGATTCGGCTTGTTTTTTTGTTGACCTGCCTTGGGAATGCCCGAACACTCCCTGTACCAACCGACCTTTAGTCTAATGAAAACAACCTGTTTTTTCACCCGCTGTATGAGTGCCTCGGCTGCCGTGGCATTCTTTTTCACCCTGATTCACTCCCCCTTGGCCAAGGTGCTGGACGACTTTAACGACAACAAAGTCACCGGCTGGGAGAAGTTCGACTTTGGCAGTGGTAACGGCTTCTTCGAGGAGGAGGACGGGGAGTTTACGATTGGCATGCACCAGGCAACCGGCCAGCCGTTTTTCGTGGCAGCCACCTACGCCGGGGAGAAGTTCACGATCGAGGACGGTGTCACGCTGGAGTTTCGAGTGGACTTGATCGAGGCCAACCAGGCGGAAGCCTATGCGGTGGTTGGTTTCATCCCCAGCGACACGCCGGTGAGCCAGCTCAGCGGATACAGCCTGGCCAAGGACTCGAATGACGTGCTGTTGGCCAAGGGGCTGAACAAATATTTTTATGACATCACCGAGGGGGACTGGATTGATACCCCGGATAACATCACCCTGAGTATTATGATGACCGGCAAGGGGAACAGCGTCGAGATAACCACGCGTGTTTTTGACATTGAGAACAACAACGCGCTGTTGTTCGAGAAAACAGTCACAGACACACCCGAGGCGGATGCCCTTGACACCGGCGACGACAGCCCCGCCACAAGTTTCATCGGCAAGACCGGAAACTTCGTGTTGTTGCTCTACCACAACGACGGCACCGGCGCGTTGCCGGCTTCCTCGATCACGCTCGATAACGCGAAGGTGTACCAGTACGAGAGCGTCATGATTGATGACTTCAACGACAACAAGGTCACCGGCTGGGAGAAGTTCGACTTTGGCAGTGGCAACGGTTTTTTCACTGAGGAGGACGGCCAGTTCACCATCGGCATGCACCAGCCACCCGGCCAGCCGTTTTTCGTGGCAGCCACTTACGGGGCGAAGACGTTCACCATTGAGGACGGTGTCACCGTCGAGTTCAGCGCGGACCTGATCGTGGCCAACCAGGCGGAGGCCTATCTCGTGGTTGGTTTCATCCCCAACGATTCACCGGTGAGCCAGCTCAGCGGATACAGCCTGGCCAAGGACTCGAACGACGTGCTTCTGGCCAAGGGACTGAATAAATACTTTTATGACATCACCGAGGGGGACTGGATCGAGTACCCGGACAACATCCGCCTGGTGTTGACCATGACCGGGTCAGGCACCTCGGTTGACGTGACCACCAAAGTGCTGGATCTCGAGAATAATCAGGCGGTTTTATTTGAAAAAACCATCACCGACACGGTAGAGGCGGATGTTCTCGACACGGGTGACGATTCCCCGGCCGCCAGTTTCATCGACCGCCCCGGAAAGTTTGTCCTGCTGCTCTACCACAACGACGGCTCCGGGGCGTTGCCCGCCTCCTCTGTGACGATTGACAACGCCCATGCGTCCGTTTCCGGCGCTGGAGATAAAAACCAGCTGCCGGTCATTTCCGAGGTCGCCCCGGTCACGAACAGTCCGTTTTTGCCAACCTCGACCAAGATCACGTTTGTCGTGAGCGATGACCAGGCGATCGAGCCCGGTGGCATCAGCATCACGTTGAACGGCACAAAATACACCACGGCCAACGGTCTGGCGGTCGCGGGCACGGACAAGGCGCGCGAGGTTTCACTAGGCGGCCTGAAGGCGAACGTGAATTATCACGCCGTCCTGGCTGCTGCTGATTCCGAGGGCGAGAGCGACACGCGCAACCTGTACTTTGACACGTTCAGCGAGGATGCCTTTGTGATCGAGTCCGAGGATTACAACTTCGACTACGGCGAGTTCATCCAGAACCCGGTGGTGATCTCCGAACTGGACGAGGATGGGGAGATCAACTGGAGCGAAAATTCATACATCGCAATGGAGGGGAACCTCTTGATTGACTACTTCGACAATGACGTGGGACTGAACCCGGCAACACACCGGTATCGCCCCTATGACGGTGTCACCACGGCGCCGGCGCTGGATATGGAGCGAGCCAAGTACGCCGAGGCGGGCGGCGGAACCAAGGGCGTTTTCGACTTTGCGCTGTACGAGCTTGAAGATGGCGAGTGGGTCAACTACACGCGTAACTTCCCGAAGGGAGACTATCTCGTTTATCTGCGGCAGGCCCTGTTCACCCTTACCGAGTCCATCGCCACAATGGAACTCGTGACCGGTGACACGGCTGAAGAAGACCAGACCACGGATCTGTTGGGCACATTCATCGGCTCGGAATCCGGCGTGGATTTTCGAAATGTCCCGCTGACAAATGAAGATGGGAGCGAGCCGGTTATCCTGAAGTTGAGCGGCAAAACCACCCTCCGCATCACCCAGCGCATGACCGATCCAGAGGACATTTACTGGAAACAAAACTACCTCGTGTTCATCAAGTACGTGAAGCCTGTACAGCCGACGCTGGCGTTGCAGGTCAGCTCCGCCGTGAACGGCCCGTACAAGACCGACGGTGGTGCCGCCATAGACGAGGCCAGCCGCACGATCACGCTTGGCCAGGCGGGCACAACCCAGTTTTACCGGTTAAGCGGCTCCGCAGTGAAAATCAAGAGCATTCAGGTGGCCAACGGCCAGGTGACGCTCAAGTACGAGTGACCCTGGCCATACGCCTGGCCGATGAGATTAAAAAAGGGAGCCGGAAACGGCTCCCTTTTTGTTTTGTCTTTCGACAAACAAGATTCGCCCTACAGCGCCTCGTCGCCTTTTTCCTCGGTGCGGATTCGGATGGCCTCCTCGACGGAGGTGACGAACAGTTTGCCGTCACCGATCTTGCCGGTGTTGGCGGCCTTGGTGATCGCATCCAGGCCGGTTTGGACATTCTCGTCGGCGACAACCAACTCAAGCTTGATCTTGGGCAGAAAGTCCACGGTGTATTCGCTGCCTCGGTAAATCTCGGTGTGTCCCTTTTGTCGGCCGAACCCCTTGACCTCAGACACGGTCATGCCTTCCACGCCGACTTCCGCCAGCGCGTCCCGTACTTCGTCCAGCTTGAACGGTTTAATAATTGCTTCGATTTTTTTCATAACAAGTTGTCCATTGTTTTTGCATCGGGTCTGCACAACACATTGCGCCGCCGCCGCAAACCTCTCGCGCCAAAAAAAGCGGCAAGTCCTGTGCCAAAGCCCGAACTAAAATCCATAACCCATTCGGTGCAAGTGTATTATGAGTTTTATTGTGCCTCGCTTGGCCAAGCGGCGAATTGGTTTTGGCCACCGATTCAGAGGTAAATTTCGCAAGGTGTTCAAAAACAGACAGCAGCCTGGCCATGCCCACTCGACTCCAATCGGCTTAGCACCTAGCCTGCCGCGCGTTGTCTGACATGCTCAAATCCTCCGGCGCCATGGCCGGGGCCACGTTGCTCAGTCGCCTGCTCGGGATGGTGCGGGTGATGATTTACGCCCGGTTCATGGGCGACGGACCGATCGCCAGCGCCTTCGTTTATGCCTTCCAGATTCCCAACCTTTTCCGCCGTCTGCTGGGCGAGGGCGCGCTCACGGCGGCATTCATTCCGCTGTTCAAAAACAAGGAGAAAACCGAGGGCGACAAGGCGATGTGGCACACGGCCAACGCCGTCGTCTCCGCGCTGGTGGTGGTCTCGGCGTTGGTGGTCGGCGGGGTCATGCTGGGCCTTTCGGTGGTGCTGATGTGGGGGGAGTTCGACACGCACACGCGGTTGATGCTCGAGCTGTTGAGGGTGGTGTTCCCGTACATGTTGCTGGTCTGTCTCGCGGCGGTGTTCATGGGCATGCTCAACTCGCGCGGCTACTTTTTCATCCCGGCGATGGGTGCCACGCTGCTCAACGTGGTGATGATCGCCACGGTG
>DQOE01000124.1 GCA_015658765.1 Verrucomicrobiota bacterium
GGGGAGGAACTGTACCTGGCCTTCTGCCTGTACGGCCTGCGCGGCCGGACGAACTGCATCCTGGCCAACGTCTGCGATGCTGACATGGTGTTCGACGACGATGGCCGCTTCGAGTTGGTGCTTTCCGCCGAGCGACCGGACGGCGTGAAAAACTGGGTTCAACTTGACAACATCGCACGCACGCTGGTGACGCGGCAGTACTTCACCGATCTGCGACAAAAACCGGCCGAGTTGAACGTAGAGTTGCTTGATGACATCGCGCCGCCGCCGGCCCCGACGGTGGAGGGAATCACGCACCGGTTGCGGGCGTTGAGCCAAAGTCTGTCGCGCACATTCAAGTCCACGCAACTGGCCTCGGAGGCATGGATGAAACAGCCGAATACGGTCAGCGTCGACAGCACGGAGGAGGGGCTCGACAGCCTGTTCCCCACGCCGGACAACGAGTACGTCGGCGGCTGGTACAAGCTTGAGGAGGACGAGGCGCTCGTCATGGAAGGGCGCGCGCCCGAGTGCCGTTACTGGTCGGTGCAATTATGCAGCCGCTGGCTCGAGTCTCGCGATTTTGTGAACCGGCAAATCATCCTGAATCATTCGCAGGTGAAACTGGAAGCGGACGGATCGTTCCGAATCGTCGTGGCGCACCGCGACTTCGGCGAAGCAAACCAACTCGACACCACCGGGCACCGCGAAGGCGGCGTGATCTTTCGCTGGCTGCTGCCAAGCGGCGAATGGAGCCAGCCCAATTTTCGCGTCGAGAAGCTTTAGGCATCCAAGCGCTTGGCCAAGCGCGGGAGGTTAATCCGAGAACAGGTACTCGAGGTCGTTCGTTGTCAGGCCCTTGGCGAAACCGTCTTCGCCGAGCACATCGGATACCGTCTTGGCTTTGCGCTGCTGCAAGTCCCAGATTTTCTCCTCAACGGTGCCCGGTGAAATCATCTTGTAGGCATTCACCGTGGCAGTCTGGCCGATGCGGTGCGTGCGGTCGATCGCCTGCGCCTCGACGGCGGGATTCCACCACGGATCGTAAATGACCACGTAACTGGCGCTCGTCAGGTTGAGGCCGGTGCCGGCCGCCCGGAGGCTGAGCAGGAACACCGACGGCGACTCGGCCTCCTGAAAAGCATTCACGACATCCTGCCGATTTTTGGTTTCGCCGGTCAGCATATAGGTGGGCATCTCCCGGTCTGAGCATTCCTTCTCTAGAATCTGCAGCATCCGCACAAACTGACTGAACACCAGCACCTTATGCCCCTCCTCGAGCAGCGGTTCGACCAACTCGAATAGCGTGTCCATTTTGCCGGATTCCGTGTCGCTGCCAACCAGGCCAGGATGACAGCAAATCTGCCGCAACCGTGTCAGCGCAGCGAGCACGTGCATCTTGCTCTTGGCAACGCCCTTCTGCTGGACGGCTTTCATCACCTGCTCACGGCTGCGCTTCAACTCGGCGAGGTACAATTTGCGCTGCTCTTCGGGCAGCTCGCAGTCGAGCCGCTGCTCGATGCGGTCCGGCAGATCCTTGGCGACCTGTTTCTTGACGCGGCGCAGCAACAACGGCCGCAGCTTGGCCGAGAGCTTTTTGCGCCCAAGCCGGGCGGCGTTCTCGTCTTTTTCCGACGCCCGCAAATCGTAAACCTGGCTGAAATGCTGCTGGTTCCCTAGATAGTTGGGCTGGACAAAATCTACGATGCTCCACAGATCGAGCATGCGATTCTCGATCGGCGTGCCGGTCAGCGCCAACTTGTGGTCGGCCTTGAGTTCCTTGACCGACTTGGTCACCTGCGCGCTGGGGTTCTTGATGAACTGCGCCTCGTCGAGCACGATGGCGCGGAAGTCAAACTTGGCCAACTCGTCAAGGTCACGGCGAAGGATTGAATAATTGGTAACCACGATGTCGTAGTCGGGGATTCGCTTGCGAAGGTTGTGCCGGGCTCGGCCGCTCTCCAAGACAAGCACCTTCATCTTGGGGGTGAACCGTTCCGATTCACGACGCCAGTTGTGCAAAACCGAGGCGGGACAGACAACCAACGTCGGCTTGGTCTTGGCATTCTTCCGGCGACTGGTCCTCAGCCACAACAGCCAGGCAAGCGTTTGCAGCGTCTTACCCAGACCCATGTCGTCCGCGAGAATTCCGCCCAGCTTGAACTTGGCCAAGTGGCAAAGAAAACTAAAGCCATCCACCTGGTACGGGCGCAGCTCGGCGTGAATCCCATCCGGCAGTTCAGTGTGTTCAACCCCCTCGAACTCATCCAGGCGCCCCCGCAACTGCTCCAGCTCCTCGGATGGGACAAACTTGGCCAAGCCGTCCTCGTCCAGGTGCGCAGCCTGCTCCAACCCGACCTTCTGCTCGACTGCGGACAAGCCGTCCACGCCAAGGTCCGCCATCGCCTCCTGTGCATCCTGCACGGCCTTCTGATCCAACTGAACCCAGCCGGCGTCGGGTAGATTGACGAAGTTGCCGCTGGCAGCTGCGAGTTGCTGGAGATCGCGCTCAGTCAGCTTCAGCCCCTCCTCCTCCCACTCAGCGGAGACAGACAGCCAATCGATGCCGCTGCCCCGGACGATCAACTTGGGCTTGAGGCGCTTGGGCTGCAGGAACAGGCGCTTGAATTCCGTGTCGCCAAGGTACTCCGCGTCAGGCTTGTCCGGCCAGGCGGCGTGCAGGCTCTCGAGGAAAAGAGGGTTGGCGTCTCCCACCCAAAGGCCCGGCTCCGGTGTGAACCAGTCCAGCCGCTTGAGCCATCCGACGGCCGCCTCAAGTCGCTCGTCATCGAGTACTTCTGGCTTTTTCGGTTTTTGTTTCCCTGATTGTTCCCGAACCCATTCGTGGCCGTTCCACTGCCAGAGACTCTTGTCGGATTCGCTCTTTGCCAGGAGTTTCAGTCGAACAGTGTCACTGGCCATCTCAAAGACAAATCGCGGCGTCGCCTTGTGCGTCTTGCAAAGCTGCTCCCAGTTCACCCCGTTGTTGGTGGTGATCTTGCGCAGCTTGGTGAGCAGGCGATGCGTCAGCTTGGACACCGGCGCCCTTTTCATCTTGGCCCAATTCCCAAGCACCTCGTGCGAGGGAGAGTTGCGCAGAAGAAACACCTCGCCCCCGATCAGAGCCAGCGTGGGGTCACCGGCAAAAAATCGCACCTCGGACATGGTGCAGGTTTTCTTGTCGGGCAGTTTGACCTCATGTGTGAAGAACAGATCCGATTTCGCCTTCTCCAAGTGAGGCTCCATCTCGATGATCCGCCCCAGAAACTGTATCGGCTTCTTTTCGCCCTCGAGATCAATCCGCCCGGATTTCCCCCACTGCACCAGCCACTTCAGCAACTCCGCACCATCCAGCGGGATCAACTTCGCCTCCGTGTCGTAGTCATGCCTGACACCGGAAGACCACCGGATAAACGACCAGTCGTTGGAGGGAAACAATTCCTGCTCGTGGGCGGCTCGCATGGTCAGGTCAGCCATGTCGTCCAGTGTCTTCACGCGATCGCCAGTGCGGGGGCGTATGACGTGAATCTCAACCCCGAGCTTGTGCAATCCCGGCAGCTCCGTGTCTTCAACAAGGCGCCCCACCACACGCAACGCTGCACGGGGCGCGTCGAGATGAACCGGCGTTGGCGGGAACATCCATTCCTCGAGGCCCTTGAAAAGTTGATGGTCTTTTTCAGCCTGCTCCACCTCGGCAAAGCGCGTGAAGTTGGCGTACGGCATCAACTCGTTGGGCACCGATCGCCCCGACTTCATGAACACCAGCGCCAAGTCCTCGAGCCGAACGTCCCCGCTGCTCTTCGCCATGCCGCCCCACCAGTCGTCCTGGCTGAAATCCTTGCGGGTCAGGCTGAGCTTGTTGAAATAATCCTCCAGCAAAAGCCACGAACGTTGCGAATCGTTGCACGACGAAAAAACCTGCAGCAGCTTGGCCCGCTCGGCCACGTCCTCCTTGGATTCGGACAACTGGTGGCGCAGGTCGGCGAAGTCGCCGTAGGTGTTGTTGATGACAGCGTGGTGCGCGTCGTACTTGGACGCTTTCGCTGAACTGACGACTGGTTTTTTTTTCTTGGCTGTTCGGGGCATCGCGAGAACTCAATAAAACAGGTTAGTGATAACGACATAATCCAACCTGCCTCGTCAAACTTAAAAAATATTTTTTCTCTCCTCTTGACCTCCAAAATTACTTGACAAGCCTCCCAGCTTTGACTTTTCCGGGCTTCTCCCACTATCTTCCCGCCCGATGAATTTGATCCGGCACACGGATTCCGGCTTCTCCTCCAAACTGAACAAGCTCATCGCTGCCTCCAGCCTTTTCGATCCGGGCGTCGAGCAGCGAGCCCTTGAAATCATCCGCGCAGTCCAGCGCCGCGGCGACAAGGCACTCCTTCATTACACGGAAAAGTTCGATGGAGCCAAGCTGACCCCGGGCAAACTGCGCGTCGGCCAAGCCGAACTGGCTGGCGCTTGGCGCGCCACCGACACCCGCACCCGCAAGGCCATCCGCTTGGCCAAAGCCAACGTCGCCTTATTCGCAAAACGATCCCTCCGCAAGAACTGGCAGGCCCGCAACGCCCAAGGCGGTGTGGTCGGCGAAAAGTTCGATCCGTTCGCACGGGTTGGCGTGTACATCCCCGGCGGGACAGCTCCCCTCGCATCGACCACGCTGATGACCGTCACCCTGGCCAAAGTTGCCGGTTGCCGCGAAATCGTCGCCTGCACTCCCTGCGGAAAAGACGGCCAGGTCAATACCGCCCTGCTCGCCGCGCTTGGCCAAGCGGGAGCCACCGAGGTGTATCGTGTCGGTGGCGCGCAGGCCATCGCCGCGATGGCTTGCGGAACCAAGACCATCCGCCCGGTCCAAAAAATCTTCGGCCCCGGCAACGCCTACGTCGTCGCGGCTAAGCGACTGTTGTTTGGCCGCGTGGCCATCGACCTGCTGCCCGGGCCAAGCGAGATGTTCATCCTCGCAGACTCGTCGGCCAACCCGAAGTTCGCCGCCGCTGACCTGCTCGCGCAAGCCGAGCACGGCTCCGGCGACGAGCGCGTTTGGTTCGCCAGCAATTCCAAAAAACTCATCACCGACGTGCAGCGGGAACTAAAGCGGCAACTCCCCGCGTTGTCGCGCCGCGAGTTCATCCGGAAGGCACTCAGGAAGAACGGCTGGCTCATACACGTGAAATCGATCAACGACGGCATCGCTCTGGCCAACCGCATCGCGCCGGAGCATTGCGAACTGATGCTCCGAAAGCCCGGACAGGCCGTGAAAGCCCTCACAACCGTCGGCGCAATTTTTGTTGGCCCGTGGGCCCCAACCGTCCTCGGCGACTACGTGGCCGGTCCCAGCCACACGCTGCCCACCGGCGGCGCCGGTGCTTCGTTCGCCGGCTTGACCGTGGATCAATTCCAGCGCCGCACCAGCGTTGTGAAATACAGCAGGCCCGCCTTGGCCAAGTCCATCGAAACGATCCGGACGTTCGCCGAAATCGAGGGACTCGATGCCCACGGCCGCTCGGCCGAAATTCGGCTCGAGGATTAATTCCACTTGATGACAGCCAAGCGCAGAGACCACTCCCCGCGACAACTGGTTCGCCCGATAGTGCGAAAGCTGCACGGCTACGTGCCGGGCGAGCAGCCGAAGGTTCGCGGGCTCATCAAGCTCAACACGAACGAGAACCCCGCGCCGCCCTCGCCCAA